>JBOHOS010000237.1:0-2579 GCA_050731295.1 Nitrospiraceae bacterium
GGCAACGCCTGGGCGCCACGCTGGAGCAGCACGACGCCTTCCACGACATCGTCGCGATCGTCGATGCCGACCTTCCCAAGGCGCACTTGATGCCCCACGCTGACCGCGCCGAGGTTTCTGACGAAAATCGGGGTGCCGCTTTTTTGAGCGACCATGATATTTTCAATATCATCCAGGCTGTCGATAAGGCCGACGCCGCGGACGTTGTAGCTCTGAGCCCCCACGGTCAGGTAGT
The DNA here is from genome assembly GCA_050731295.1 of Nitrospiraceae bacterium. Taxonomy (GTDB): domain Bacteria; phylum Nitrospirota; class Nitrospiria; order Nitrospirales; family Nitrospiraceae; genus JBOHOS01. Next base: position 236 of record JBOHOS010000237.1, read on the forward strand.
TCCCTCCGACGTTGGCGTTGCTGTTGCCTATCGCCGTCAACACTTGCGATAAGTTCACGCCGTAGCTCAACAGGGCGGCTGGGTTGAGATCGACGTGGTATTGCTTAGTCGTGCCTCCGAACCCCGTCACATCGATCACGCCGGGGACACGCTTGAACTCACGCTTGAGCTGCCAATCCTGAATAGTCTTCAGCTCCGTGAGGCTCTTCTCCTCGCCGACGACCTCATATCGATAGATCTCCGCCAGCGCCCACCACGGCGACAGGGCCGGCTGCACTTGATCGGGAAACGTCACCATGGCCAAACGGTTCAACACCTCTTGCCGATTCAGGAAATAGTTGGTCCCGAAGTCGAAATAAATCTTGATGTCATTGAGCCCGAAAATCGACAGCGAGCGAATCGCCGTCAACCCCGGCATCCCGGTGAGCATCACCTCGGTGGGAATCGTGATCTGCCGTTCGATTTCCTCGGCAGACCAGCCGGGATATTGCGTAATCACCTCGATCATCGGCGGCGAAGGATCGGGGTAGACCTCGACATTCAAAATGTGAAACGCATAGAGGCCCACGAACAAGAGAATCACGCCCAACAGGCAGATCAACACCCGCTGCAGCAATGCCATTTCAACGAGCCGGACGATCACGGCGTCACCTTGTCGCAGGCCATGTGCTCAAGCGCCTCCTCCATACGGAGAGGCAGAAGCCATTGAATGAGAGGGAGTTCGACGGGCGGGCAATCATCGCCGAGAAGATGGGGAAGCATGCATTGCGCTTGTCTTCAAGGATGTACGCGGAGAAGCAAGGGACGCATACGGTAATGCAGGCTGGTCAAAAAGGCCACGTCACACCCGCCCGCCCCGAGCCTGCCGAGGCAGGCTCTTTGCCCACGGACGAGCCCCTTCCCGTTGCAAGGCCGCAAGGGGCGACCCCCCCCCGAGGCGTACTTTGTGTGTACGTTGAGGGGACTCGCGACTGAGAATGCTGCTGGAGGGCTTTTTCACTGGCCTGTGGGTCAGCCCTTGGCTTCTTTGGCCTTCAGCAGGATCGCCCCCTTGGTGACGACCCGTTCCCCAGGTTTCAATCCTTCAAGAATGCGTACCAGATCGGGAGACGCGGTGCCGACTTTGACTTCGTGTCTGACGTATCGATCGCCGCCTTCCGCCACATAGACGTATTCTTTTCCGTCGATTTCAAGAACCGCTTCCTTGGGAACCGCGATGAACGAGGCGCCGTCGCCGAGGTCGATGTTCAGCCTGGCGAACATCTCCGGTTTTAACTTATGTTCATCATTGTTGACCCAGGCCCGAACCTTGATGGTTCTGGTATTCGGATCCACGATATCACCGATGGCGGCAACGGCGGCCGGGAACATGACGCCCGGATAGGCTTCGACGGTGACCATGGCCACCTGGCCGCTCCTCACCAAACCGAGGTCGCGCTCATAGACATCCGCCACGACTTGCAGCGTATCAAGATCCGCCACCGTGAACAGCACTTGACCGGAATCCCCGCCAATCGACTGCCCCGGAGTGACCGTCCGTTCCACTACCGTGCCGGTGAGCGGACTCCGCATTTCGAAGCGAGACGTGATCTTCTGCTCGGCTAACGGCTTCTCCAATTCGGCGGCCGGCACCCTCAAGGACAGAAGGCGCTCCTTGGTGCGGCGGAACTCGGCCTTCGCTTTGATGGCGTCGTTTTCCGCCTGCTTCAGATCTTTCTGCGGCAAGGCCTTGCTCTCATAGAGATCCGTCGCGAGTTCATAGGCGCGGGTGGCGTAGGTCAGCTCCGAATGCTCCTTCACGAATTCGGAGTAGGCTTGCGCGATGTCCGGACTATCCACGACCAGGAGCACCTGCCCCACCGTCACACGATCACCCAGCTTCGCCCGAACCTCCAAGACCCGGCCCTGCACTGGCGAGGACACTTTCGAATAGCGGTCCTCACCATAGGCGACCTTTCCGGCCAGGCTCAGAACAGGCTTTCCTGGGCTTGTCGACACGACCGCGGTTTCAATGTGATTGGGAAGGCCTGGCGTCCGAGACGGCGTATTGACGATCGCCGGCGTCGCGGCATTCGATGCGACCGGCTCTTCATGCCGGCCGCACGCGCTCAGCGCCGTGCAGGTCATCACAAGCAAGGCCGCTTTATCCCAGACAGTCATGAGGTAATCTCCCGGCCGACCGCGCTCTCGAGAAGAAAGACGTTCCGCTGGTAATTGAACAGCGTCTCGATGTAATTCTGCTGGATCGTCTTTGACGTTCGCGCCGCGTCCAATAACTCGATGAGGGTGGCGCCTCCACGCTCATAGGCTTTCTCGACAATCGTGAGCGTCAAGCGCGCATCCT
>JBOHOS010000238.1:0-8616 GCA_050731295.1 Nitrospiraceae bacterium
AGTCGGATCAGGCTCGGGGCGACCTGAAAGCAATGAGACCGGCGTACGGTCGTCGGAAGGACGTCCGGAAGCCATGAATGGCCGACGCCGGATCCAGAGCTCATACAAAGGGATGACCAGCATGACCAGAAAGGTGGCGGTCATCAGAAGATCGCCGGCCAGCATCGTCAGCGCAAACACCGGAGAGCCGTATCGGATCAACCAGGGCGAGATCAAATCCAGAGCCACCCCGCTAAAGGCGCCCCATGTGGTCGCCACCTTGATCCACGCCGCCGCTTCGGTCATGTACAGGACGTGGATGAGGATGATGAAGACCACCGGCATGGTGAACAAATGAAAGTGGGTAATCTCGGCGAGCTCGCGAAAGGACATCGGTTCGCCATAGGTGGTATCCGAGCCAAGATAGTGTTGGGCAATGTGCCGAGGCGACAGGTCCGTCATGCTGTGAGCCCAGAAGATGGAAAATACAAAGGCAGCCAACATACAGAGGAGAAACAGCGTGTAAACCAGCCGGATGTAGCGGTCGCTGTCGCGAAGGCGGAAGCGGGTGTTGAAGTTGCGCATCAGTTGCCGAAGATGTTTCCAAACACGCGACCTAGGAAACCCTGTTCGGCCCGCTTTACCTCGACAGTGTCACTTCCCCGTCCCACAGGCTTGAGGTACATCTCGTCCACCAGAACCAGAGTGCGTTTGACCCCCGCGCTCAGCGATCGCACGGACATGGTCGCCCCGCTGATGTTAATGATGTCTTTATTGATCCGGATAGGATCAAACACGTTTTTCCCTTCGTACTGAGCGTTAAAGCGTTTGGTCCTCACTTCGCTGCCTTTCGCTTCTCGGTAGATCAGAACTTCCAGGTTCAGAACCTCGCCATTTGGGTCTACGCCGACCATGTAGGTGATCGGCTTGTGCTTGCCGATGGTGTTCTGGACAAGGGCATACCCATCGATCTGCGCGCCGGTCTTTCCGAGGTAGACCAGGAATTCATTCTCCGGGAAATGCCATCCGATGCGGTTTTCAACCACCTGCTTCTGCTCGGGAGTCAACCGTATGATTTCCTGGCCGATGCGTTCTGACATTGGAAACATCAATCGGGCTGCCTCGTCTTCCGTCAGGAAGACATCCTCCTGTCCCATCTCTTGGGGCGTGAGAAAGCGTTTCAATTCGGCATCCCAGACTCGTTCTGCCCAAACCGGCGTTGCTCCGAGTATGACTGCAACGGCGAGGAAGTGAACGGCAATTTTCAGGAGAGCGAGCATCCCTTACCTTTCAATTTGGTATTGATGAGGTTCACGACGGACGTCATGGCTTCCTCCGACGGTTCGACGGGCCACCACCGGGTGGCCTGGCTGGTCACCCCGCCGCGCACATGCCAGCGTTCGCGGTTTTCCGTCAGGCTCAACTCGGTGACTTCATCGAGCTGTTTGACGGTTAGGACCATGCGGGCGCGTTCTTTATTGTCGAAGGCGGCCCGCCGAAAAAAACCAAACCGCCTTTCGGAAGCTTCCATTTCGGTCCATCCCGTTTCGATCAAGCCCTTTTCCTTGTCTCTGACCTTCACGGGAAAGGCCTTCATCGTGTCCACCGCGGCATTCCAGACGGCATCATAGGGGCAGACCAGATACTGATCCTTGGAATCTTTGAGCAAGGCGCACCCGGCGCAGAGCACGCCGAGACAACAGAGCATGGCCAAGCGAGAGTAAAAACGCATCTGGGACTCCTTTGCGTAAAAATTGGAGACGCGGACCCGCCGCTCCGGGGCATTCATCTCCTAGAAATACGTCGCTGCGGACAAGATAAACGCGGTATCGTGAATCCTCACGTTGTTGCGATTAATCGCTTCCGGGCTGTATTGGAAGTCCGCCTTAAAGACGGTATCCTCGGTCGGTCGATAGTTCAGACCTAGGGTAAGCCGCTGAAGATCTCCAAGCCCATCGGGCATATCTTTATTGGTATTGACCTGTTCCCACCGGACCATCGCGGTGAAGGTGGACACCTCAGGGCGGAAAAAGCTTGGTGCGAGCCGGCTGATCCACGCCGGAAGGAAATGATAGTTTCCCTGGATGTAGTAGCCCTGCATCCGTTGGGGGCAGAGATGGCCTGGTGCGATCCCGCCGATCGAAGTCGCCACCGTGCAGGGCGTGCCGTTCAGATTCTTGGCGTTATCCTCTACGTAGGTCCAGATCGATTCTCCGATCACCTCAAACGGACCACGGACCAGCGTCCAGTCCACCGCCCAGATGCCCAGATACCGCTGACCGAAGGGATCGTACGTGCCGTAGTGTCCCGAGCCGCCGATCTCCACTCCCAGGAACGGGCTGAACGCCACCCTGCCGACGACCGACTTGCCGTTGTTGACATCAAACCCTGCGCCGATGTCGCTCTTGCGCTGGCGCGCATTGGCGACCCCGGCGGCCTCGGTGATTTGAGCGCCGCATGCAAAGCTGTTGGCTTGCGCGCTTCCGGCTTGGCAGTTCCCGTATCCGTTGTACCCGGTCGTGACATAGACTTCGTAATCAAGCTTGGATCGGCGCGAGGGATAGAAGGTGCCATAGGCGCCGGCGCCGGTCTCCGCGAGCACGGATCCATAGAGTAACTGGGTCACCAGCGGCCGCTCAGTGAGGTCCCGCAACGGCGCATCGTGCAGGAGGTTGAATTTGCCGACCGGCAAGAGGAGCACCCCGGCCCGGAGATTCACTTTGTCGTTGACCAAGAAATCGATCGTGGCGAATTCAAGACTGACTTCGCTATGAGGAGCGCCGGAACTCTCCAGGATGCCGTGCTCAATCTCGATTTCAGAGGCAAACTTAATATGCTCGCTGATGTCTCCGTAAATGAACGGGACAAACCGGTGCACCTCGATATTGCTCGGCGTTCCCTGGTGAGCGCGATTAATGTATTCGACGTCCGAATATCCGCCGACGATCGCTTTGGGGCTTGCCACGAACGGCCTGGCGTAGATCAGTTTGCCTGACCCCTGCATGATCGACCCGTACTTCCGTTCGGCGCCTTGTTCCTGAGATCCCAACTGCTGGACATTGGGAGTTTCCCCTGGCTTGGTGGCCGGTGGCTGTCCTTCGATTTCCCGTTCGCGAAGCTCGTGCTGTTTCATTTCTTCAAGCGCCTTTTCGAGCCTGTTCAATCGGTCTTCGAGGGGTTCCGCGGCTGCAACTCCGTTCTGCAAGACAAGACAACATATGATGATTCCATACCACAGCCGTCCCATGCTCACACCTCCTGTTGGGTGAAATGAACGCCCTTGGGACGCTATGGTCCTCTGATGAACTCTCCCTTTGTGCCTCCGACTTGAGCTTTGTTCGGTTCCTACCTTTTCCTGTCTGATGCCGCTGCTCGCACGATCACCTCGGTCCCCGATTCGAAGGGAATCAGGATGATGCGCTTGCACCGTTTGCATTTCAGTTCAACCCCGGTGGCGCGCAACTTTGCGACCAAATGCCCGCACTCACACCGGGCCTCACCCTCGTCCGGCGGCTGGTGTTCAATCGAACAGGAATGCATAGTGTCGTCCCGTTAAATGAAATTGAGAACGAGTCTTATTATCCAAAGAAGGTCATAAATGTCAAGAACCATTTTCAAGGCCCATCCTGAAAATTATGGGAGTCCTACGTACGGACGGGAAGGTGGACAATCGGCAACAATGGTAAGAGGCGTGATCGTCCTTGCCGGCGCTGGGGCGAACGCTCAAGGCGTTGCTTCGACTGAGACTTCACACGAGGGCCAAACCCGGGTTACGACCGTTCAACCTCAAGGCTCACCTGATGGAAGCCAAGTCCTCGCACTTCATCGACCACACGCACGAACCGCTCCAGCATCGTCACGCGGTCGGCCCGCACCACCACCAGGGATTCTCGCGGATGCGGATTGAGAACACTCTTGAGACCGTCATCAGGCACCGGCTGGTCGTTGATGAACAATTTCCCGTCGGCGGTCAGTGTGATCACCAGCGGGACGTCCTTCCGATCACCGGCTTCTTTCGCCTTGGCAAGATCGACAGGAATTTGCCCCGTCGTGATGAAGGTGGCCGTGGTCAGCACGATCACCAACAGCACCAGCATCACATCGACGAGAGGGATTACGTTGATCTGGTCGAGTTCACGTTCCATGCTGAACCTTATACAAGGTGATCAATTCGATGACGCGCCGTCGTAGGAAGTTATTCATCGCCACGCATGGAATCGCAACGAGCAAACCGACGGCAGTCGCTTTGAGCGCCAAGCTGAGGCCGATCATAATGGTGCTCACCGCCATGGTCCCCGAGGTCCCCATGGTATGAAAGGTCAGCATAATGCCCAGCACCGTGCCGAGCAGGCCGATATATGGCGCATTGGCGGCGACCGTGCCGATGATGACGAGCCGTTTCGTCAGGGTCGTTTCGAAGACCTGCAGATTTGTAAATTGCTTGATGTCCACTCGCTGGTAGAAGCGCCAACGTTCCACCGCGACGGCGACGGCCCAGACGCTCATGGCAAGCAAGACCCCGATCACTCCATAGTCCACAATGTTCTTTAAGGCATCCATTTCGTTGACCTCACAAGCTTACGGTTCACTATTCAAGTAGGCATCGATGCCAGAAGCGCTGCAATACTGTCAATCGCAAAATGGGCGTCCCGTGTCGTTCATCTGGAGCGCCGGCTATGTGTGTTCGAACAGCACCGTATGGGTGGCGATGACCCGCAGCTCCACATTGGTTCCGGCCGGATAGATGCAGGTGGAGGCTTCACTGCTGTGGATGACTTGGCCGGAAGGCAAGCGAATCGCGTAGAGATTTTCCGAGCCGCGAAACTGCCGGGCGAGAATCCGAGCGCCGCTCTCTTCATTCGGGGTGATATGCACGTCATCCGGTCTGATCATCACCACGACTCTCGCACCTCCCTGATAGCCCGCCTGATTTGGAAAAACGCCGATCTCCGTGAGGACTTGTCCGTTGTGAACGACGCCGGGAATGAAATCGGCTTGGCCGACAAAGTCCGCGACGAATGGGGAGGAGGGCGTATGGTAAATCGCCTCGGGCGAGTCGACCTGTTCCAGGCGCCCGTTATTCAAGACGGCAATACGATCCGCCATAGCAAAGGCTTCATCATGGTCGTGGGTCACCAACAAAGTCGTCGTCTTCATCTGCTGCAACAGTATGTGCAGATCCTCTCGCATCTTTCCCGCCATATCGGGGTCCAGATTGCTGAAGGGTTCGTCGAGCAAAAGTACGACCGGTCTTTGAACCAGGGCACGCGCCAGGGCGACCCGCTGCTGTTGGCCTCCTGAGAGTTCATGCGGATAGCGGCGTTCCAGATCGGTAAGGTCGACCATCGCGAGCATGGCGCGGATCTGGCTCGCCCGTTCCTGGGAAGGCAGATGCCGCAGCCCGAACCCGACATTGTCGAAGACCCGCAAATGGGGAAAAAGCGCGTACTCCTGGAAGACCATACCGGCGCGCCGGCGCTCGGTCGGGACGAGAAGGCCTGCCGCCGAGACCTGCAGCCCCTGAAGATAAATTTCACCCGAGACAATCCGCTCGAAGCCTGCAATGGTTCTCAGCGTCGTGGTCTTTCCACATCCCGAAGGACCGAGCAAACACACGATTTCGCCTTCCTGAGCGGAAAACGAGATGTCCGCGATGGCGGGACGGCCTGGTTCATACGCGCACGTCACGTGCCGAAGTTCCACAACCGGAGTGTGCGCTCGGTCATTCATACGATGGTTGGACGCCGTCACATCTGCTAGCTGGCGTTGCTCAATCGGCATCAACCATTCGCCTCGCCTTGTTAGGCTGCGCGCCAGTCCTTCGACACCAACAGAAACAGCGCGGGCAAGGTCATGACCACGATCAGCAACGCCGCCGGCGCGGCGAGTTGATAATATTCTTCACTCGCCTCGAGCCAGACCCGCACCGCGAGCGTATCAAAGCCGACGGGACGCAACAACAGCGTTGCGGGCAACTCCTTCATGCACTGCAGAAACATCAGGACCCATGCAACAATGAACCCGCCTCGAACAAGGGGAAGCGTGACTCTCGCCAAAATCAACCGGGTACTGTGCCCGAGGCTCCGCGCGGCCTCCTCGAGGTTGGGCGTGACTTGTTGAAGGGCGGGTTCCATCGTCTGTAACCCGGCGGGTAGAAAATGGACGACATAGGCGACGATCAACACGATGACGGACCCATACCAGAATGGGGCGAGGTGGGAAAACAACACTAAGATAGCCAAGGCCCCAACGGGACCCGGCAGTACGTAGCCTGCATACGCGGCCTGAAGGCAGAGAAGGTTCAAACGGGATGATCGTCGGGTCGCCAGATACGCGAGTGGCGTCCCGAGCAGAACGGCCGCCGTCGCCGCCAGCCCGGACAAAAATGTGCTGTTCCAAACGAAGCCGAGGAACCGGCTGTCGATCATTCCTTCATTCAAAGCCGCACCCGTCCATTTGATCAGCAACAGCGTCGGGATGCCGAAGGAGGACGCGAGCACCACCATGCAATAGGTCGTGATGAGCATAGTGCCAAGGGCGCCGCATGGCGTTCGTTCGAAAGCTCGGTATCGACCGGTGGTCTGATAAAAGCGGCTTCGCTGTCGGGACCAACGCTCTGCGACTAGAAAGATCAGCGCAAAAAAAACGAGCAGCAAACTCAGCGCGGCTGCGGCCGCGCGATCATACCGGCCGGTAATTTGTTGGTAGACGGCGTAGGTGAAGGTCTGGTAGCGAAGCAGCGACACCGCGCCGAAGTCCGAGACCACGTACAGAATCACCAGCGACAGGCCTGCCACGATCGCCGGCCGCAACAAGGGCAGGGTGACGTGTAACAAGGTTCTCAGGCGTGAGGCCCCACAGGCTCGAGCCACTTCTTCGAAGGACACGTTAAAGTTCATCAGGGCTGCTCGCGTCAACAGATAGACGAAGGGGAAGGTGTCGAGCGTCATGACGAGCGTGGCGCCGGCATAACTATACGGAGAGAAGAGTTGCGCGTCGGCCCCCGCCATGGCCTGCCATAGGCGTTCAATCGGTCCGCCCGTTCCCATCAGATAGGTATAGATATAGGCGAGCACGTACGTGGGCATCGTCAAGGGCAAGACCAGAGCCCACTCCCAGATCCGCCTCCCACTGAACTCGTACCGAACGACGAGCCAGGCCAGCGAGACGCCGAGGAGAAGGGTTCCGATGGACACGCCGGCGGCCAGCGAGGCGGTGTTGGCCAATAACTCGGGAATTCGCGTCTGCCACAGCCGGCTCCACAAGGAGGCGGGGGCAGCGAGGGCCACGCCGATAATGTACGTGAGGGGGAGAAAGATGAATGCCGCGACGAGCGCTGAGAGGACCGACAGGGCCGAAGGAACAGACTGTCGGGCCACGCTGATCATGAATGGTGGTGACTACCGGAGTCCGGCCTGTTCGATGAGCGCCATGGCGGGTTCGCGAAGTTCGCCGAGTCGGACCAACGGAATCGCGGCGGCGCGAAAGTTCTGTCGAGCCGGTAAGGCAGGGTCTGCCGCGACCCCCGGGCGGAGCGGATACTCCTTGTTGAGTTCCGCGAACATTTTCTGACCCTCGGGAGACACGAGGAATTCAACCAGACGTTTAGCCAGATCCACATGGCGGGAATGTTTCACAATCCCGACCCCGGCGGCATTGACAATTGCGCCCATGCCGCCGTCCTGCTGATCCGGCATCATCGCGGCGATCGGCGCCTCGGGTTGAGCTGCTAAATGCCGATAGATGTAGTAATGGTTGACCAAGCCGATCGCCGCCTGGCCCTTTGCGACGGCGTCGACGATTTGCGAACTCTTCCCATACACCTGAGTTCCGGCGTTGGCTTTCAAGCCCTGCAGAAATCGCTGCGTCCGGTCGTCCCCCTGGGCGGCCTTGATGACCGACACCCCGGCTTGCAGGTATTCGCTGCCGGCGTTGGGAATGGCGATCTTGCCTTTCCAACGCGGGTCGGCCAGATCCAAGATGGATGTGATGTCGGCTGGTTTGACGTTCGCGGTGTTGTACACCACAATCCAAAATCTGCCGGAGATGCCGATCCAACTGTTGTCCGTCGATCGAAAGGCCGGCGGAATGTTTCCGTCCAGATCCTTCGTATCCAAGGGAAGCAGCAACCCTAGTTCCCGAGCCCGCTCCAGGCTGCCTGCGTCGTTCGTAATGAAGAGATCAGCCGCGGTGCGCTCCCTCTCGGCTTCCAAGCGGTTGACCAGTTCCGTCGTGGCCGACGAGAGCATATCCACCTGAATCCCGGTTTTGGCCTGGAACGCATCCAAGACCGGCTTGATAAGACGCTCGGCACGGCCAGAGTAGACCACCAGGTGATCGGCGGCCAAGCTGTCATGAATCCAGAAAGGGAGGGTGAAGAGTCCGAGTAGGATGACAGAGAGCGCGCGCAGAAGAAATGTTGAACTGCCGGAGCTTTGAAATTGAAATTGATTCATCATCTCAAGTAGCGTATCAAAAAAAAGGGGGTGCCGTCAATGGCGGCAGCTCGCGCAGAGGCCGTAGAGTTCAAGCTTATGGGTCTGGATCGTGAACCCATTACGAGCGGCCTCTTCATCTTGAAGCCGCTCGATGTCGTCGTTTTCAAATTCCACGATCTTGCCGCACGAAGTGCAAATG
>JBOHOS010000239.1:0-18866 GCA_050731295.1 Nitrospiraceae bacterium
GCCTGCGCTACTCCACCAGATTGACGCTGAACGGCTAGGGCCGGACGGAGAATGTAATCCAGATATCCCGCGAAGACTCCGAATCCGAGTACGCCGAGCAACACAACAGGAGCGGTGTCAAGCAGCACAGGGCAACGATGACCGATCCGATCAGTCCTGCCCACACCAATTGCGATTTTCGTTGTTGTTCCTTCTGTTGTTCCATAGTCCCGGCTCTGCTCAGGCTTGCCCGATTCCCGCTTCCCGCAAGACCGATGCGGTGATCGGCGCTCGCCGGCAGCAATCCAGCAGCACTCCATTGACGGCGATCGCCGGAACAGCGGTGATCCCGTATTCTCTCGCTCTCTCCCGACATTCGTTCGTACTGCAGCCCTCTCGCAAGTCGTAGATCCGCACGTTACAACTCGGACAGGCTACAGACTGGACCAGGTTGACTGTTTCATGGCAGATCGAACAACCGGCCGTAAACACTTCAACGCGTCGCTTTAACATTGTCATATCTGCCTCCTTTATTCACAGTACTCATGGCTTGCGTTGTCCTACGTCCTTATTTGTCCAGCCTGCTTGGTCTTCCAAGCTCTGGAGGATCGGACAGTGATCAGTGATCAGTTCGGCTTCGCACGATCGGATCAATTTCTGCAATGAACGGGCAAGCGCCTGCAGGTCTTGTATTTTCTTCTCCACCTGCGCCAGTTTGGCCCGCGTCTTTCGTTTCACATCTCCGCACAGCGCTGTTGAGGTGACACGGAGGTTCAGAAACTCCGCAATCTCATGCAAGGTGAAACCTAAGGCCTGCGCGTTCTTGATGAAATGGAGACGGCAAAGCTCTGTCGACCCGTAGACACGATAACCAGACGGCTTGCGGGTGGACGGTGAGAGCAGATGGAGCCGCTCATAGTAGCGCACCGTCTCAATTCCCACGCCCACCTTCTTCGCGAGCTGACCTATCGTAAAGCCTGATTCCATAGCCTACCGTCCATCCTCCACTACGCTACACCCCGTACCATACTACGGAGTCAAGAGCCTTTTTGAGGGCACCATGCGAGCACATTCCCCTCGAATAGGCCGATGGCCTGAAATAGAGAAGGCCGATCTGGCTGAATATGTAAAGTCTTTGTAAGCCTACCGAGCCGAAAGGAGTAACTATGGCAAGTCCAGCAAGTTTTCAAAAACATCCTATTCATCCCATGTTGATTCCCTTTCCGATTGCCCTGTGGATCTTCTCATTGGTCTGCGATTTGATTTATGTCATGGGTTGGGGAGGCGTGGTGTGGAACGATATGGCATTCTACACAATGGCCGGCGGCCTCGCTGCCGCGATCCCCGGATACCTTGATTACCGATCGCTCACCGACCCGGCCGTCAAGAAGATCGGCCAGTGGCATATGCTGATCAACCTCTCCATCGTCGCCCTGTTTGTCATCAATCTGTGGCTCCGGATGGAGAGTGAGCCCCGTGCCGTTCTGCCTATCATCCTTTCCGCGACCGCGATTGTCATGCTTGGTGTATTCGGCTGGTTGGGTGGCCATCTTGTCTACGTGCATGGGGTCGCCGTGGAGCCACAGAAGGCGACGGCTTCGCTGAAGGAGCGGGACCGCGTCGCTTAAATCGTATGGGGTAGGGCGCAGAGTGCAGATCTGCCGCCCTACCTATTATGAATCTAAGCAATCAAAACAGCGTCAATAAGCTTTTGTGTTCGTGGTTGAGAGCACCCAACCGTACGCGCTGACCTGATTGCAACGAGGCTCCTCTTGCAAGCCGGCCGCTTTGACCATCGCGTCGTAGTCTTTGCCTTGTAAATGCGGCAATTGCCGGACAAACGCAATGATCGACCAAAGCGCCTCATCCTGGTGGGTCTTGCCGAAGGCCGGCATCCCTTGCACATCGAGTGGTAGGAGCGCAATCCTGCTTCAACACGTGGCGGGTCATGTAAGACGTGTTGCAAGAGACACAGCGCGTGTGGCGATGGAATGGTCCCTCACTGTCGCAAGTAGCCACCGCACGAACGCCGTGTGCGGTTCCGCCGTGGCGATGTCGTAGACTCCCGTCCAGATAAACAAGGCGGCACTGTTCAAGAGCACAACCATCACGGTGAGTGGGATGAGAAATATTTTCCACACAGTCTTGTAACGTTTCTCCATTGCAAAAGACTCTACTTCTTGTGGAATAGGCAGACTTATTCGATTCCTCTTGATGAGAGCCGAATGTGAGCCAGATTACAGAATCCGCCTCTACGCTCTCCTACACTCAACCAGCGTTGACGGCACGCAAGAAGACCTGCTACATCGATGTATCTTGATAGGTCTATCACAGCGAGGTGCCCATGCTCGATGAGACCGTGACGCAGAAGGTAAGCGAGCGATACGCGCGCGCTGCGGCCACCAGCGAGCAAATGTGCTGCCCCACCGGCTACAACTTCGAAGATCTGCGCGCTTTTATCCCTGAGGAGGTCTTAAAGATTTCCTACGGCTGCGGCACGCCGGCGGGACTCGATACGGTGCGAACGGGAGAGACCGTTTTGGACATCGGCTCGGGTGGGGGCATCGATTGTTTTGAGGCGTCGCGGCGAGTCGGACCACATGGACGCGTCATTGGCATTGACATGACCGAAACGATGCTGAGGATTGCGCGGCGGAACGCGCCCCTTGTTGCCGGCAATCTCGGCTACCCGAACTCGAATGTGGAATTTCGTCAAGGGATGGCGGACGCCATGCCGGTTGAGAACGAACGCATCGATCTGATCATTTCTAATTGCGTCATCAATCTCGCCCCTGACAAACACAAGGTTTTTCGGGAGATGTACCGGGTGCTGCGCCCGGGAGGACGGTTTACCATCTCCGATATCGTGTCGGATCAGCACGTGCCGAACTATCTGATTTACGACACGGAGAAATGGGGAAACTGTTTGTCGGGCGCACTCCAGGCCGGGGCTTACATGACGGGGATGATCGAGGCCGGATTTCTTGGTATTCATCAGATGAAGAGCGCGCCGTGGCAAGTGATTGACGGCATCCATTTCTTATCAATTACCTTGACCGGCTATAAGCTGCCGCCGGCCACCGAACAGCCAGGGCGCAAATTTGTGACGTTGCGCGGGCCGTTCAGCGCCCTTACGGACGAACTCGGGCAGACCTACCGGCGAGGCGTGTCCCAGGCCGTGAATGGACGTACGGCGCAATTGCTATCCACACCGCCGTTTACCGGCGTGTTTGTCTCGTCGGAGTCCCCGCTCGATCTGGATGCAGCAGATCCACGTCTCTCGATGGTTTTGCCTGAGCAGGTACCGTGCATCTGGAAAGGGGATTACGCCATGTTCGCCGGGCCATTTCTCGAAGTCCAGGACGACGACCACCACACCTATCGCCGTGGCATCCCGCAGGAAATCTGCTCAAAGACATTCAAAGTCCTTCAATCGGACGCGTATCGACCGCACTTCGCGACGATCAATCGAGGATCGGGCCACGCCTCGGGAACCGAGGTCTCATGCAGTCCTGATGGCGGCTGCTGTTGACCAATGGACCTGATTCCCTTCGCTGTCTTTCCCGTAGTGGTGTCTCCTTGTAATACCCCGCCACGGGCGCTACTCTATCGGTTGGGAGGTTCGCCATGACGCCAACCGGTCGACTTGATGATCTTCTAGCCGCCTATGTAAGTGATTTCATTTCACGCAATCAGGCCGCTCAAGTCTTGAAACGAGGATTGGACGAGCTGGGTGTCGGGTTCTCTCCGCTTGCCGATCATCTGACGTTCAGGACGGATGACATCGACCGGCGGGCTGAAGAATTCCTCCGTCTCGGGTACGTCTTTTCTGACACACTCGAGTATGAAGATTGGTTTGCCAAGATCTACCGCAAGCCCGGCTATCCGGCGCTCTTCATCGATCAGGCGTATTCGGACGCCCGAGGCCGCACGAGTATTATCCCCGGCTGGGTGTCTCAATTCGGCGACCGCACGCTTCACCACATCGCCGTGCGAGTGGAAGATATCGAGCGAGCGGTCGATCACCTGCAGCACAGGGGCATCCGTTTCGCCGGCTCTATCGTCGGTGAGCGAGGCGGCCCCTTGCGGCAGATTTTCACGGTCCCTGAGCAGGCCGATGGCGCCGCCTTTTCGGTCGTCGAACTGACGGAACGACACGAGGGATATCTCGGATTTTCGCCTCCCCAAGCGGACGGGCTGATGAAATCGACGGTTCGAAAGACGGAATCAGACGCCTCGCCTTCGTAAAGTGTTGCCGCTCTTCCATCGATCTGCTATGGTAGGTTTTTCCTTATCAGGACTACTGTATGGTTTGGGACCCTAAAGACCCCTGGACACCCAAAAGCGAT
The DNA here is from genome assembly GCA_050731295.1 of Nitrospiraceae bacterium. Lineage (GTDB taxonomy): Bacteria > Nitrospirota > Nitrospiria > Nitrospirales > Nitrospiraceae > JBOHOS01. The sequence continues at coordinate 4,329 of JBOHOS010000239.1, forward strand.
CCGCTCGAGGACGCGCTCCGGCAAGCTCGCACGCAACTTCGCCAGTTGATGCCCTTTCGCGGCGTCCGGGTCATTCTTCTGGCGCTGTTCGCTGTGGTGTTCGTCTGGCAGGCGACCTTTATCATCGCTCCCGATGAAGAAGGCGTCGTCAAGCGGTTTGGTGAAGTCGTCAGAAGCGCCTCCCCCGGTCCTCACCTGAAAATTCCCTTTATCGAAACGGTCGCGAAGCCAAAAGTTGAAAAACTCCACCGCGTCGAGATCGGATTCCGCACGGATCAGCAAGGCCGACAGCATATGCTGCCGAAAGAGGCGCTGATGTTGACGGGGGATGAGAACATCATCGGCGTCGAATTCATCATTCAATACAAGATCAAGAATGCCAAGGACTACCTGTTTCAGGTGGATGAGATCGACGAAACGATCCAGAAAGCGGCTGAAGCCTCAATGCGGGAGGTTGTCGGCAAGAGTAAGATCGACGAAACGCTGACCACCGGCAAAGCGCAGATACAGCAGGATACCCAAACGCTGCTGCAGGGCATCCTCGACGGGTATCACGCCGGCATCCAGATTGCGGCGGTCCAGTTGCAAGACGTCGATCCACCGGAAGCGGTGGTCGCGGCTTTCAAAGATGTGGCCAGCGCCAAGGAGGATCGCGAGAAATTGATCAATCAGTCTCAGGGCTATCGAAACGACATCATTCCGAGAGCCAAGGGGGAGGCCGCTCAGATCGTGAATCAGGCGAAGGGGAATGCCCAAGCGCGCGTCGCGCGGGCAGAGGGCGAGGCCAATCGGTTTTTGGCGACTCTCAAAGAATACAACCAGGCCAAGGAGATCATCAGCAAGCGCATTTATATCGAAACGATGGAGGAGGTGCTGTCCGGCGTTCAAAAGGTCATTATCGATGGAAAGGCCGGCGATCGTATACTTCCCTACCTTCCTCTCGACCGCCTGCACAAACCGGTGACGGCACCAGACGACAAGAAAGCCGCTTCATGACCAGACAGAATCTCGTCTCGGCTTTCGTTGCCGTATTCGTTCTGCTCATTGTTCTGGGGATTTCCCCGTTCTTTATTGTTGATCTCACCCAAACCGCCATCGTCGTGCAACTCGGGAAACCAGTCCGCAACATCACTGAACCGGGGCTCAAATTCAAGGTGCCGTTCATTCAAGAGGTGACCTATTTCGATAAGCGTCTCCTGGACTACGATTCTTCGGCGCAGGATGTCATCACGCAAGATAAAAAGACGATCCTGATCGACAATTTTGCCAAGTGGCGCATTACTGATCCCTTAAAGGTTTATCAGGCCTTCCAAACTCAGCGTGGCGCGCTGAGGCGGCTGGATGACATCATCTATTCAGAGCTCCGGGTCGAGCTTGGGCGACATGACCTTTCTGAGATCGTGTCAAAAACGCGCTCCGATATCATGTCGGTGGTCACACACCGGGCGAATGAGAAGGCCTCCGCGTACGGCATCGAAATCAAAGATGTACGGATCAAGCGCGCAGACCTGCCGGAACAAAACGAGAAAGCGGTCTTTGCCCGCATGCAAGCGGAACGAGAGCGTGAAGCGAAACAGTACCGCGCGGAAGGAGCCGAGGAAGCCCAGAAGATTCGGTCCGAAGCCGAGAAGGACCGGGAGATTATTCTGGCGGAAGCGTATAAGACCTCGGAAGAGTTACGAGGCGAAGGAGATGCGAAGGCGTTTCGGATCTATGCCTCAGCCTACCGGCAGGATGCGAAGTTTTTCGAGTTTACCCGTTCCATGGAGGCATACAAGAAGACCTTCATGAACCAAACGATGGTGGTGATGAGTCCTGACTCCGAGTTCTTCAAGTACCTCAAACAGCACTAGCCCTCGTGGCGATCTACGCCAACCCGACGATGTGACCCGTTTCAAGATCCAGGTCGATCCGTTCTCCCGCCGGCTTCCGTGGAAGTCCCGGCATAAGTTGCATTCCTGAACAGACCGCTGTCAAGAATCCGGCGCCGGCCAGGATTCGAAGCTCTTTGATGGGAACGGTAAACCCGGTTGGGCGACCTTTTAACATCGGGTCGTGCGAAAGTGAAAGAGGCGTTTTCGCCATGCAGATCGGGAGGACGCCAAACCCCAATCGCTCCGCCACCGCTATCTGGGATTCGGCGTGTTGGTCATAGCTGACCCCTGCGGCCCCATACATTCTCCGAGTGATGGTTTCGATCTTCTCCTTGATCGAGGCCGAATCATGGTAGAGGGGTTGATACGCGGATTCGTTCGCGCAGGCCGACACGACCGCGCGCGCCAATTCTTCAGATCCTTTCCCGCCGTCAGCCCAATGAGTGGAAACCGCCGCGCCGACCGCGCCGGCAGCCAACGCTCGCTGTTGGACGTAATCCAACTCCTGAGGGGGATCATCCTGAAACGCATTGATGGCCACCACGGCCGGAACTCCATAGGCATTGACGTTCGCGATATGTTGCTCTAGGTTCACCATGCCCTTGGCCAGGGCCTCTGGATTCGGGCCGACAAGCCCTTTCGGAAGAGCAGCGCCCACTTTGGCAATCCCACCACCTCCGTGAAGCTTGAGTGCGCGGAGTGTGGCGACGACCACCGCAGCATGCGGTCGAAATCCGGACATTCGGCATTTGATATTGAAAAACTTCTCTGCTCCCAACTCGCTGCCGAATCCGGCTTCCGTCACCACATACTCGGCGCATCGCATCGCTAAGGCATCCGAGACAATCGAGCAATTGCCGTGGGCAATGTTCCCAAAGGGCCCGGCATGTACAAAGGCAGGGGTTCCTTCGAGTGTCTGAACAAGATTAGGGCAGAGCGCGTCCTTGAGGAGAGCGGCCATGGCCCCGGCGCATTGTAGATCCTCCGCAGTCACCGGCTGCCCGTTCTGACGGAATCCAATGAGAATGCGACCAAGACGGCGGCGAAGATCCCGAAGGTCGGAGGCCAGCGCCAATATCGCCATCACCTCAGAAGCCTCTGTGATGATAAATTGACCGGATCGGAGGTCGCCGTCAGCTGAAGCATGGACTCGCACTTGCCGTAACGCTCGGTCGCTGATCCCCATCGCGCGCGGCCACGAAAGTTGATTCTCGTCGAGAGTGAGCCCGTTACCATGGAAGCGATGGTTCTCCATGAAGGCGGCAAGCAAATTGTGACTTGCCGCTACGGCATGAGCATCTCCTGTCAAATGAAGGTTGATCTCCTCCATGGGAAGAACCTGTGCCCTTCCCCCTCCCGTACCTCCACCCTTGATCCCAAAGACTGGTCCAAGGGAAGGCTGCCGTAATGTGACGACCGCTCGATGGTTCAGGCGGCAGAGCCCCATCGCCAGCCCGATCGAGGTAGTCGTCTTTCCTTCTCCGAGAGGCGTGGGATTGATCGCGGTGACCAAGATATAGCGTCCCCGCGGGCGATCCGACACACGCTTCAAAGCAGACAAAGCGACTTTTGCTTTGAATCGTCCATATGGCAGCAGCTCGTCCGAAAGTAATCCCAGCTCTTCGCCGATTTCCGCGATTGGCCGAAGCACGACAGAACGGGCAATATCCAAATCATTCATGCGCATGGTCCCATTTTCGATAAGTGCGACGCCCAATTTATCACGAGCTATTCTGCTACGGCATAATTCTGCTGTTGTCGAAGAAGTTGTCGGATAACCCTGGGGATGAGGCGGGATTGTCACCGGAGTTGAAGATTTTCAATGACGCGGGTAGGGACTGACTAATAGTCCGACGAGGTATGAGATATAAGGTGGGCGAACCGGCAGCTACTCTAAGATGTATCGCTGCGGATCTACAGGGCGGCTGTTGGATTTTACGAGATAATGCAAGTGTGGGCCGGTTGAGAGGCCTGTGCTACCGACAAGACCGATGACGTCCCCTCGTTTTACCTTTTGTCCGTTTTTCACCAGAATTTTGGCCATATGACCGTACGCGGTCTCAATACCGAATCCGTGATCGAGCGCGATCATATTCCCCATTCTCGGATCGAATCCCGAAGCTGTCACCCTCCCGGCGGCGGGCGCCTGAATAGGAGTATTCGGTGGCGCACCGATGTCGAGCCCTTCATGCATGGCTAAGTGGCCGGTAAAAGGTGACACCCTCTGCCCGAAACCGGATGTGACCCATCCTTTGACCGGCCAGATAGAGGGAGTCGCCGACCATCTAGCCTGGCGACTCTCCACCACTTCTGTCAAATCTTGCAAGGTGCGCTCTTCCGCGCCAGCCAGCGTCTGGAGCCATGCCAAGCCCTCTTGAACCTTTGACGCCACCTCATCGTTGTTGTTCGGCATTGTGGTGTTCTGAACCATAGAGCTTTCGGTCATTGAATTTACGGCAGGCTCCAATTCCGATGTCTTGACCTCGCCCTCCGGAGCACTCTCACCGCCTCGACCATCCAGGGCATTGTCGGACTTCTGAGGTTCAATACCAAGCATAAGACGCAATCGTTGGTTCACTTCTTTCATAGCCAACAGCCTGCGTTTGAGGTCATTCACTGCCGTCGAAAACGCCGTGGTTTGCTCGCGAACCGTGAGGACCTCAGCTCGTAAGGCTTTGAGTTCCCACATTTCTCCGATCCGAATGACCACCTGTGACAGGAGTACAATTTGAACAATGAGAAGCCCAACACCAAGAGTGATAGCCCGGCGAACCAGGGTCTTCGAAAAGCTAAACCGCAGAGGTCCAGCTAACGAACCACGAAAAATCATGACGGTGTAATTATCTTTAGGTTCGTCCATAACATCTCCGGCGATAGAGTTCCTCGTATAAAGATTCACGGCCAAAGTGTACTCAATCACCGCGTAGCGGTCAATAATTTTCTTTGATAAATTTTCTTCGATTTTATCAATTAAAATGTAATTATTTCATTTACTTACGCGTATTTACTGTCATCCAGTTTAGATAGTCCTCTGATCCCATGACAATGGGAACAGCAATGATCTCCGGCACCTGATAACTGTGCAGCCGTTTAATCTCCTCTTCAAGAGCCCTGAATAAATGGCGTTGCGTCTTGAAGACAATCATGATTTCAGTATCTTCTGTCAATTTTTGCTCCCAGATATAGATTGATTTAACAGGACCGAGAATATTGGCGCAGGCCGCTAGACCAGTCTCCACCAGAGGCCGGGCAATCTTCTCCGCCTCCCCTCCTGAAGATGCTGTGACAAAAACTATGATCTCTGACCCGGATTCCATTCCGCTGTCCTGGGATTGAGCGTGTGAGCGAGCAAGATTCCGGTCCATAGGCAAACTCCTCTTCCTCCGGGTATCGAATTTAAGGGCTGGCTACCGTTGACACCATTCCAAATGGCGACATATGATGAATACTTCGCAAATGGAGGTCATCTATGGGTTTTACTATGACCGTCAAAGAGCTGAAGGATCGTTTGGACAAAGACGAGAAGCCCTTCCTACTCGACGTCCGCGAACCACACGAATATTCACTGGCCAAAATCGAGGGGTCGGTATTGATTCCCTTGGGGACGCTCCCCCAATCATTGGACAAGTTGAATCAAAACGACGAGATTGTGGCCTACTGCCACCATGGCATGCGGAGTGCCGATGCAGTCGGATTCTTGCTACAACAGGGGTTTTCAAACGTTAAAAACCTTGTTGGTGGTATCGACGCGTGGTCAGTGCAGGTGGATCCGACAGTGCCTCGATATCGCTGAGCGGCTGGACCGAGGCTGTTTTTAGTGGCCACTGCGGCCCATCTCGTCTCGAAAAAATTCCACTGTCCGTTTGAGTCCATCTTCGACAGAGACTCTGGGGTCCCATCCTAAGTCTTGCCGGAGTTTAGTCGAATCGATCACACTCCGGGCTTGTTCGCCTTTTTTGGCCGGCCCATGGACCCCTTTCCAGCCGCACCCCGTGCATTCCGAGAGCAGGCGGAAGAGATCGTTGACGCTGGTTTCACGGCCCGTCCCCACATTGTACGTTCCCTGAATCTCCTGTCCCATGACGGCTAGATTCGCTTCCACGACATCCTCGACAAACACAAAATCACGAGTCTGGCGACCGTTTCCGTTGATAATCGGCTGTTCGCCGTTGAGCATCTTCTGCGTGAAAATCGCCACGACCCCCGCCTCACCTTCCGGGTCCTGACGTGGGCCGTACACGTTGCTATATCGAAGGATCACATGTTGAATCCCGCTGACACGATGGTAATAGGCCAGATAATGTTCTCCCGTCAATTTGCTGATTCCATACGGCGACAGGGGTCTGGTCGAATGAGATTCAGGCGCGGGAAAAACTTCCTGTTCCCCGTAAATGGCCCCTCCGGATGAGGCAAACACCACTTTCCGAGTACCATGCTTGACCGCCTGCTCAAGGAGATTCAGGGTGCCCAAAACATTAACTTGAGCGTCAAAAATGGGATCTTCGACGGAACGGCGGACATCCATTTGAGCGGCTAAGTGTACAAGCAACGAGGGCCGTTCTTTCTTGAAGACCTGTTCAAGCCTAGAATTTTGTATGTCCAACTTATAAAATTCCGCGGCTCGATTGAGATTTCGTCGCTTGCCGGTCGAAAGATTGTCCACCACGACGACTTCGTGCCCTTCCTGAACCAGGCGATCAACACAATGAGATCCGATGAATCCCGCCCCTCCTGTTACGAGAATCTTCATGCCGCTCCTCTCTTGTTTCTGTCCGTACAGCCTCTGGAACAGTTTGGCAATCACTCGGCGTTGGGGTCGAGACTCGCCTTGGACAGGAAACTCAAATTAACTCTCCACGACTGAATGCCGAGCGTCGGCGGACAGTTGAAAGCCGGCCAAAATCTCACGGTTTCCTTTTTGCCCGGGGACCGGCGAATCACAGACGCCGATGTTGGTCAGTCCTATCTGACTCGCGCTGTGCAGAATCTTCTGAGTTACAGCGCGGCGTTGCGAGTCATCTCTCACAATGCCGCCGCGCCCCACCTGGCCTCGCCCCACTTCAAACTGTGGTTTGATAAGAGCCACCACTGAAGCAGGTCTCCGAAGGAATCGCACCACGCTGGGCAACACGATGGTGAGCGAAATAAACGACACGTCGATCACCGCGAGGTCAATGGGATCAGGAACCGAGGAAGGCTTAAGATATCGTATATTGCATCGCTCCAACACGACGACGCGAGGATCTTGTCGCAGTCTCCACGCGAGCTGTCCATATCCGACATCCACCGCATAGACTCGACGGACGCCTCGCTGGAGCAGACAATCCGTAAAGCCGCCGGTTGATGCCCCCACATCCATCGCCACGAATCCGGCGATGTGTAGGTGAAAGGCTTCCAAGGCGGCTGCCAGCTTTGCGCCTCCTCGGCTGACAAATGGCGTCTCCCGGGATGCGACATCAATGCGGGCATCGACAGACACGAGCTTGGCCTGCTTATCGACCGGGACGCCATCGACGGAGACCGCTCCGGACAAAATCAACCGCCCGGCTTGTTCACGGCTTTCGGCCAATCCTCGTGCGACCAGCGTGCGATCCAACCGGTCCCGCGATGATTTTTGAGTCATGGGAAAAACCGAAGAGGAGATAGCCACGCGAGCAGACGGCGAAGTTGGTGAACGCTCAAGCTGACGGAAGGGAGTCATCGCCTTCCTCAGCCCCGAAGTTGTAGGCGCGAAGCCGCTTCTTCCCTTCCTTATCTTGAATCAAGATTTCGACCTTCCGTTCCGCGTCATCCAGCATCTTAAGACAGGTTTTGGAGAGCTTGATCCCTTCTTCGAAAATCTTGAGCGATTCATCAAGCGGGAGATCTCCCTTTTCCAGCTCCGCGACAATGGTTTCGAGCCTGGCTAAGGCATCCTCGAATTTCACGCTTCCCATGGAAAGTACCCTCACACAACGCGCGTCATTATACCGTGACGACCTGCGAGGTCAAGCATCAGGAATCAGGCAGAACATCACGCACTCCGCAGTGCAGTCGCCCTTCCGCCAGCCGAACATGAATCTCATCGCCGGCTGAAACTTCGCGCGCCTTTCTCACAACCCGGCCATCCGGGACCGTCTGCACGATGCCGTAGCCCCTCGCCAGAATCGCAAGTGGGCTCAGGTTATCCAGAACGCCGACCACTGACCGGATTACCTGACGCCGGAGCGCCAGCACCGCGTGTATGCGTTGTTCAATCCTCTTCGAGAGTTGAGGGATTAAGATGACCTGTCCTTTGACCCGACCCAACGGACTGAAGAGATCGATGGCATGGCATCCACTTCGTGCCCGTTGGCGTAAGGTGCCGAGACATTCCCTCATCGACACGCCAAGCCAGTCGCGCGCCTCATCCAGACGCTGAAGACGACGTTGAATCTGTAGCGTCAGAATCGGCAAAGTTCCACAGTGATGGGCAAGCTCATGCTGGATAAGCGCTAAACGGGACCTTATCCCGCGTTCTTGTCGAACGCGTAACCCACGCAGGAGTCGCACCAGATCCTCCAACACCGGCGCGACGGCTTCGGCCGCAGCGGAAGGCGTCGGGGCACGATGATCGGCGGCGAAATCGGCCAACGTATAATCGATCTCATGACCGACCGCCGACACGATGGGTACCACAGACTCCGCAATTGCGCGAACGACTACCTCTTCATTGAAGGCCCACAGATCTTCCAGCGTGCCACCGCCCCGTCCCACAATGATGACCTCGACATCGCCGGATGAGCTAAGCTGACGAATGGCCGACGCGATCTGCGGCGCAGCCCCCTCTCCCTGAACCGGCACCGGGGCAATCACAATACTGAGCAGCGGGCAACGGCGCCGCAGAACGGTGAGCATGTCGCGGATGGCCGCGCCGGAGAGGGACGTCACCAGACCGACGCGTCGGGGGAGAAACGGCAGTGGCCGCTTGCGGGACTGATCAAAAAGCCCCTCCCGGGAGAGCTTCTCTTTCAATTGTTCCAGCGCGAGTTGAAGGGCCCCGAACCCTTTCGGTTCAAGGTAGTCCAGGACGGCCTGATATTCACCGCGAGGTTCATAGACCGTCAGACGTCCATGCACAATGACCTGGAGACCTTCGCGTAGGGAGAAACGAAGCCGCTGCGCGCCGGATCGAAACAGCACAGCTCTGATCTGGCTTGTGTGATCCTTCAATGTAAAATACAGATGACCGGATGCCGGCGTGCGAAGATTCGACACCTCCCCTTCCACCCAGATATTGGAAAATCCTTGTTCTATCTGATCGCGAAGTTGAAGGGTCAGTTGGGAAACGGTGAGAATTCTGCGCGACCATTCACCCATGGGATTGTGGTTGCTGCCGGGCGAGAAACATGCCGCTAATCGGGAATGCGCAGACGTTCAATCCTGATTGCTTTTCCCACGGCTCCGTCCACCTCGATGAGAACCGCACACAGGACTCCCGGGCCGGACGCCACCTCGAACCGGCGCGGCATGCCCGTCAAGAATTTTTCGATCGCCAGTTCTTTCTTGATGCCAATCACCGAATACAGCGGTCCCGTCATCCCGATATCCGTGAGATAGGCCGTGCCTTTGGGAAGAATTTGCTCGTCGGCCGTTTGGACATGGGTGTGCGTGCCGACCACGGCGGAGACCTCACCGTCAAGAAAATAGCCCATCGCCATCTTTTCCGACGTGGCCTCCGCGTGCATATCGACAATAATGGCCGGCGTCTCCGTCTTGAGCCGTTGCACCTCTCGTTTCGCAACTTGAAACGGACAATCCAGAGTGGGCATGTAGGCTCGTCCCATCAGTTGAAGCACGCCAAGCCGCTCGCCGGCGGGTGTTTCAATGATCGCGCTCCCGCGGCCGGGAACGCCATCGGGATAATTGGCCGGCCGCAATAACCGGGGCTCATGGCGGATGTAGTCGACGATTTCTTTTTTGTCCCAGGCATGGTTGCCGAGCGTGATGGCCGAGAGCCCCAACTCGAACAGCTCCTGCGCCAACTCCGGGGTAATCCCGAATCCACCGGCGGCATTTTCACCGTTGCCGATGACGAGATCGATACTATGCTGAGCGACGACCTTAGGCAGTCGGCGCGCCACGGCACGACGTCCCGGCTCGCCCATGATGTCCCCGATGAACAATATCTTCATAATTTCATCCGGCTCGAGGTACGAAGCACGATCGACATGGTCAGGTCACCCTTTGCCCATCGGCACGCGCCTTACTTTGCGAAATCGACATATCGACTCTCGCGGATCACGGTCACCTTAATTTGGCCCGGGTAGGTGAGTTCCTGTTCAATCTTTTTCGCAAGTTCACGGGACATCAGCGATGATTCGGAATCGCTGACTTCGTCCTGCCGAACGATCACGCGTATTTCCCGCCCCGCCTGGATCGCATACGCCTTCTGCACACCGCTGAATCCCACTGCCAATGACTCGAGTTTCTCAAGCCGTTTGACGTAGGATTCCAACGCCTCGCGACGAGCGCCGGGCCGCGCCGCGGACAGGGCCTCTGCCGATGCGACCAACACGGTTTCAGGACAGATCGGCTCCACTTGCTCATGATGCGCCGCAATGGCATTCACGACCTTGGCTGACTCACCATACCGTTTTGCAATATCCGCCCCGAGCATCGCATGCGGTCCTTCTTCTTCGTGACTGACCGCCTTGCCGATGTCATGAAGCAGCGCGCCTCGTTTCGCCAATTTGACGTCCAGTCCTAACTCCGACGCCATGATTCCGCAAATGTACGCCGCTTCACGGGCATGATACAGATTATTTTGACCGTAACTCGTTCGATACTTCAGCCGGCCCAACACTTTGATCAGGTCGGGATGAAAATCCGAGAGTCCCACCTCAAAAATAATCTTCTCGGCCTCCTCCACCATCAACTTATCCAGGTCCGTCTTCACCTTATCGACGATCTCTTCGATTCGAGTCGGATGGATCCGGCCGTCGTGCATGAGCCGTTCCAGCGACACCTTGGCCACTTCCCGGCGCATGGGATCGAATCCCGATATGACCACGGCTTCCGGGGTTTCATCGATAATCAAATCGATGCCGGTCGCCGCTTCGATGGCTCGGATGTTGCGTCCTTCTCTGCCGATGATACGGCCTTTCATTCCATCGTTCGGAATCGGCACCACTGAGATCGTGGCCTCCGACACATAGTCCCGCGTGACCCGCTGAATCGAACGGGCGATGATCTCCCGCGCTTCCCGCTCCGCATTCTCTCTGCTTTCGTCGATAATACGTTTCGCCATTCCGGCGGCTTCCAGTTTGGCTTCACCTTCGATCTCGCTCAGTAATTGCCGCTTGCCCTCCTCGACCGTCATGCCCGAGACCCGTTCCAACGCCTGGCGCCGCTCTTTCAGCACGCGCTCGCCAGCCGCTTCATTGGCCCCCACCGCCTCTTCCCGTTTGGCGAGGAGGCTTTCACGCCGCTGCATATCCGCTTCGCGTTTCTCCACCGTGCTGATCTTACGATCCAGCAGTTCCTCCCTCTGGACTAAACGCCTTTCCTGGGCTGCCGACTCGGCATGTTTGATCTTTTGCTCTTTTTCCAGTTCGGCTTTCGTCTGAAGGAGCATATCCTTGGCTTCGAGCTTGGCCTCTTTGATGACACTGTCCGCTTCTCGCCCAGCCGCTTGCACGGTCAGACGAGCCTGTTCTTCCGCACGCAGGTGATTGGCTGCCAGCGCTTGGCGCCGATACATGACATACCCGGCAACTCCCAGGACGGCTCCCAGGATTGCAATGACCACATATGTCGCAACGCTCGTCAGAATGGTGGCCACCCCCTTTCCCTCATTGAGGCGATCAGACCACTGTATTGTGGCGTAATCGGTGAGCAGAGACCAGGTGCTGTCGAGGGACAGAGGTGGAGCAGGCGGAGGATACTTAGGCGTATTGCGTGGGATACAAAGGACGACGCGGGTGATGCGCGAGATCTGGACGGCCCCTGGCTTGGAAATCTTGAAAAGAATAAGATGTGGCCCCTATGGATCGGGATCTTCTCTGCTCTATGCTAGGTCCCGCCGCAGGATGTCCCCTTCCCCACCGGTGCCGCGCCAAGAGTGTGCTGCTCTTCAGGACCGCCTCAGGAAACGGCCAAAGAGCGACCAGTCTTACCAGGTCTCTCCACAGCGAGATTCCACGCAATCGAATCCCGCTCAACGCTACAAAGAGAACTTTCAACCTGTTCACCACGCCGATCAGTCCTTCACGCCTTATCTTCGGGATTGTCTGACTCCAACCTCACTCGGTCCTAGCTCAATTCAGTCTCCATAAAACTACGGTACCAAAAGCCGAAGGGCAATGCAACCCTGTTCAACTGTTTCGCGCCAGTTGCAACTGTTCCTCGATCGACTCCATGAGGCTCAGAGCCCGCCGATCCACGTCCGCTTCACCTTGCTCCCGCACGCGCTCAGCTTGAAACAATTGATGCGTGATATTGATCGCCGCGAGCACCGCCAGCTTGGACATGGTGGCGGTTTTCATGCCCTGGGCAAGGCTTCGCATCTGTTCGTCCACATGGGCAGCCAATCGTTTCACATACTCCTCATCTGCCTCGCCTTTAATCGCATACCGCTGGCCGCAAATTTCGACTTCGATGGTCTTACTCAAGCGCCACCTCCTTCGATTCCCCCAGGCTTTCGAGGCAGTCCAGTTCCCCTCAGACCTTTTCGATGCGCGCTCTGACATCCAGGCGTTCCGTTTCCCAACGATGGCTTAACTCCTCTTGTTTCATCAACCGCTCTCGAGCCGCTCGCAGTTCTCCATGGAGAGCCGCATTGGCGCGCTTGAGGTCTTGAATCAGGCTGACCAAGCTGCGGACACGCGCCTCGAGCGCCTCCAATTTTTCCAATGCCATGATCTGCTTCTCCGTCTCTCAAGTCGCATTGGTGGAATCCACTTAATTGCTGATTTCTACAGAGAAATCGGCGCACTATAGAATCTTCAACAGGCCTTGTCAAGAGAAGGCGCCCCACACGCGACACCGGCGAGGCGAAAGTATTCCCGATAACTACGGAGAACCCGTTTCACGTACTGGCGCGTCTCCTGATACGGGATCAACTCGACAAATTCATCCGGGTCTTTTGCGCCATGCCTTGCGACCCAAGCGGAAACCGCGGGAGGGCCGGCATTATACGCGGCAACGGCATAGATCACATTTCCTGCATACTGCTGAAGCAACTGCTCCAGATATCGGACCCCGAATCGGATATTGATCTCCTGATCGAACAGATCATCTCGCGTCACCTGCGGGAACCCGAGCCGTCGAGCCACCGCCTGGGCCGTCGCCGGCATGATCTGCATCAACCCGATCGCGCCGACCCTGGAGAGCGCGCGAGTGTCATATTGGCTTTCTTCGCGGATGATGGCGGCGGCGAGAAATGGATCCACCGCGGACCCGGCGTGTGTGCGGATCATCGACAGATAGGCGGTCGGATAGGCGGCGCTCCAGACGCCGGCCGGCATGTCCTCTCCTCCTCGTTCCAAACTATCTTTAAAGTACACCCGGGCAAGCCGGAGCGCTTGGTGATGCGCGCCTGCCTCGCTCAGTAAGGCCGAGAGACCCATCAGCGTCACACGATCACGGGTATACCGCTCGATCAACGTCGAGAGTTCCTTCGCGGCGTCCTGATCCATTCCCAGCAGCTTCAGCTCGAAGGCCTTCAAATACCGGCGATCGCGCGCGAGGTCCGGTTTTCCGTCCGTGCCCTCCATGACGGTCGAAGGGGAAAGGGTGGTCGACACCGGCACAGGCATGAACACTTTTTCGTCCGACCGCGCTAATTGGCAGTAGTACGTGAACGTGAACCGGCGGCAGAGCTGGAGATACAGTTCGGCCGCCCGCGCGTCTTGGAGACGTTCATAGGTCCGAGCTATCCAGTACATCACCTGAGGCGTGATGTGGGGATCTTCTTTCCCGGCAAGGGCCTCTTGAAACGTGTCCACCGCTTCTTGAAAACGACTATTTCGATATTGCACCCATCCGATTCGCCACAGGGCCTCCACTCGCTGTCCGGATGCTCCCGCAACCACTTGCCGGTATTGGTTGAGCGCCTGATCGTATTGCTCTTGATCCTCCAGCCAAATCCCGCCGAACAGACGAATGGTCGCGATCTGCTCGGCTGATAGCGCTAGTTTAGTCACGGAGTGAGGCAACGCCAGCAACCGGTCGCCGTCTCCCTGTCGAAGATACACTCTGGCCAACCAGACGGCCGCTTCGCTCGCTTCCTTGCTCCGGCCGGACGCCAGAGCGTGAAACACATCTCGAGCCTGCTCGTAGCGTTTGAGGCGGACTAGGGCCAGACCGATTTTGAACTTCACTTCGTCGCGCCGGGCGGGCTGCGGCGCCATGGAGAGAACCCTCTGAAATTCCTCCACTGCCTCTGCATGTAACGCCAAGGTTGAAAAGGACACCGCGCGCGCATACACGTCATCCGGCGTCGGAGGCCATCCATCCGGATCTTTCTTTGCGGCGAGGCGAGCGCCCGCTTCGCGGGCTTCGGGAGAATTTGGATATCGAATCCAGAGTTGCTTCAGCGTGTGCGCAGCATCCGCCGATCGATTCTCGCGAAGCTGGCAGTCGGCTAACGAGAGAAGGGCCGTGGGCGCGAAGAGTTCCTGCGGCCCGCGGGAGACGGCACGAG
>JBOHOS010000240.1:0-8158 GCA_050731295.1 Nitrospiraceae bacterium
AGTCTCGATTTTGTGACCCTCCGCATCAAGGACGCCGTCTGCGACCGGTTTATGGCTATGGCCGGCAGCCGGCCGACCGTTAACACCCGCCGCCCGGACATCCGCATCGATGTCTATCTGGACCAGCACAGCTTCATCTTCTATCTGGATACCTCGGGAGAACCGCTATTCAAACGCGGGTTGCGCCGCGCGACTGTGGACGCGCCGTTGCGCGAGAATCTTGCCGCGGGCATTGTGAAACTCTCGGGATGGAACGCGTCCCAGACGCTCTTGGATCCCATGTGCGGGGGCGGAACGATTCTGATGGAAGCCGTGCAGATGGGGAAGAACATTCCTCCCGGGCTCGGGCGCCGATTCGCCTTTGAACGGCTTCACCGCTTCGAGGCGAACTGTTGGCAGCGCCTCTGCGAGGAGCGTCGGTCTCGCCAAGTGCTCGACTCTCCGCTCGCGATCTACGGATGCGATCGAGCCGAAAAAGCGGTGCATTCGGCGCGAATGAACCTCAAGGCGGCGGGATTGGAGCAGGCCGTTCGACTAACACGAGCTGACTTATTGCAAATGAATCCGCCGGCCGATGCAGGCGTTTTGATCACGAATCCGCCGTATGGCGTTCGCACGGGAGCATCTCAGGACATGGCTGAATTCTATCCCCGACTGGGAGATGCGCTGAAGCAGCGCTTTCCGGGCTGGAGCGCGTATTTCTTGACCGCAGATCTGAGCTTGGCCAAGCTCATCGGTTTAACTGCCTCGAGACGAACGCCGCTGTTCAATGGCGCATTGGAATGCCGTTTGTTTGAATTTAAGATCGTGCGAGGCGCGATGAGACGCAACAAGACTGCTGTATCCTGAACAAGACCCCAGCGTGGCTTTCAGGAGGGCATCAATAGAAAGCCGGCCGGCGTGTGAGCCGGGCCGGCTTTCTGCCACAAAGCCGGTCTGTGAGCCCTAAGCGCGAAAGCCTTTCTTCCGCCTCGCTCCTGTCCAGACCGCCAATCCTAACAGTCCGGAACCAAGGAGAAGGAGAGTGCCGGGCTCGGGAACGGCGGGCAAGAAGGTGACCTGTAAAGTATCGAATCGATAGCCGCCGTTAGATTCCAAGAAGTTGAGATCAGCGATACCGACACCGGCTATAGAATGGAACACGAATGGACTCAGTCCTTCCTGTTCTTCTGATAGGAAGAGGCGTCCGTTTACAGATACGGGAGACTGCAGAGTGACCGATGGCACAAGGAACGACGGCAATGTGACGGGACCACCTGTCAGTGTGAGATCGAAAGAGGCGTTTCCGGTCACCGAATTGAGCGAGAACAATCTTCCATTAACTGTGACCATTCCCCCTTCTGTGGAGAATCTATTGAAAAAGGAAGCCTGTGTGCCCAGACCGAAATGGTCACCTCCGTCAGGCCTGATTATTCCGCGGCCATCACCGATCGCGCGAATTCCCGGCCCTGCGAAATCAAAAGCGACAGCATCATGAAAGGGACTCGTGCGCCATGTGCCTTCAGTGATAAGAAATGAATCCGCATAGCTCACGTGAAACGGAAGAAGACCACCCAGCAGCGCAAACAGCGCTACGACAGTGCGCATACGGCACCTCTAAGGATGCGGTCGTTTAATGCATGCTGCCTAAGCGCAGCCTTCGCTGAAGCAGCCTTACAGAAACCGGACAGTCAGAGTGCGCAGCGGGTTGCCGTCGTCTGAAACGGCTCCGTCCATGTGTTAGGTGGTGCCCATAGCGGCGCTCTCTATGCTTCAGTCACGGAGAATGAACGAACGTGCTGATCATTAAAGGAGAGGAGACAAACGAGTGGAGTGCGGAAGGACATACTGTGCCCATAGGCACCTCCGAAGATCGGAGCGTTTATTGCGTGCGGCCTTCACGCAGCCTTCGTGTAGACCGCCTTACCGGTTACGAATAGAAGACCTGTGCAACGATGGCAGTGCGCGTCGTGCACTTGGTCTTGTCCATAATATTTTTAATGTGAGCTTTGACGGTGGGCTCGCTGATCCCCAGCTCCACGGCGATTTCTTTGTTCGTCCAGCCCTTGACGAGGTTCTGAACTACCGTCTTCTCGCGTTCGGTGAACCGAAACCGCTCCTGTGCCTGCTGAGCGGCCCGTTCCTGACGGCCGACGGATTCCATCAAGATCATCACGCGCGCATGACGAATGCCACGGTGATCAGGCAACCCAAAGCCACGAAGGAGCACCGGCTTCTGCTTGCCGCCCGCAAGGCGTCTGACTTCAAGTTGTTCCCAGTCCTTCGATCCCGCAGGCGGCTTCAGCAGCTTGTGAATCTCCGAGCAGATCTCGATCACCTGTGCTGGGAGTAACCCGCCGTTCGCTTTCACCTCATACTGCGCATCGTTGATCTGGCGGATCAGCTCCCAGCCTCTGCGATTCATATGCAGGAGGCGCGCATCGGGCGAGAAAATAAGAATACCGGGACCTCCCCTTAGATCGGCTATCTCTTCAAGGTCGTGATTGTTGTCGGATGGCTTCTCCATACTCATCTCCCTAGGCTAGTGCTTTTGTATAGGCATCCGCATAAGCAAAGAACCGGCCTGACCACGACTCCGCAATACTCACCGACATTTCGAGGGGATGGAACATCCCTTTGGGTAGTCTACGATCAAACTTTAGTATCAGATTCGATAGCGAAAGTATTAAAATAGATACGGGTAGAGAATGCAAGTACATTATCCAAGGCTTCCCGACAGGTTTTTTGCTCCGTCTCTCGTTCTTTCATTCTTCGCTCTTCCCAACTTCGTTGACAGGCCGCAAGATCGCTGCGATCGGCCTTCGTATCAATCAGGGAAAACCATGTGAACGGTCACAGCGAGCCAAATTGAATCATAAGGAGTCATTCAGAACACACTCCTGTGCGAGATCCGCCACGGACACCCGTAGATGATTGTCACGGTCGGCATCTGAAAATGTTGATGACGGTTTCGGAAGTCATCATCCGTCTCCGGGTTGGTTTCTTCAGTCTGATCGTGATGGCCATGTCGCTCCTTGTCGGCCAAGCGACGAATGCCGAAACCGTGGCCGTGAAATTCGCTGAAGGGGCGACGCATGGGTTCCTTACCCTCCGCTCGGCAAGCGGCCAAAGCTTGGCGCAGGGCGAGTTGATCCAACAGGTGCATGCAGAACGCGTGGACAGCCGCCTTGTGTTTCATTTCAAGGATGGCTCGTTGCACGATGAGAGAGTCAGCTTCTCTCAGGAAAAGGTCTTTACCATGTTGACCTATCAACTGGTTCAACGCGGCCCGTCATTTCCGCATAGCCTGGACATCTCAATGGATCGACGGACCGGTGAATACGTGGTTCGATCCCGGCCGGGAGCCGATCAATCCGAAGAAGTCATCAAAGGCCGGATCGACCTGCCGCCGGACGTGTCCAACGGGATGACGGTGGCGTTGCTCCGAAATCTGCCTCCAGGGAAAAACCACACGGTCCAATTCGTTGCATTTACGCCCGAGCCCAAACTCATCGATCTCATGCTGCTCGCCATAGGGGACGAGACGGTTATGGTGGGAGACCTGGCGAAAACGGCGACCCGGTATAGTCTCGCCCCCCAACTCAACGCCATCACGCGGTTTTTCGGAACACTTCTCGGCAAGCTGCCTGATGACTTCTACTATCATTTCTGGATCTTGACCGATGAGGTTCCGGCCTTTGCTCGCTTTGAAGGGCCTCTGTATCTGATGGGACCCGCATGGCGAATCGAACTGGTCAGCCCGCGTCTTCCCGGCAAGGGCGACGGCCAAGCGGTCCAAATGACCATCTGGTCAATCACCATGCTTTAGGATCAGCGTGAAGAACGAGCGCTACGATCGAAGTTTATTGGCGGCAAGCAGTCCCAGCGCTAAGAGCGTGATGAAGATCGCCAGGAAGATGAAGAATAAAATCTTCGCAATCCCCGCCGCCCCTGCTGCGATATCTGTAAAGCCGAGCAACGCCGCAATGATGGAGATCACAAAAAATATGGCCGCCCATCTCAACATGCTTGATCGTTCCCGTTCGGCCTCCCGAAGTTTTCTCAGGATAGATTCGATCCTCGCGCCGCTCCATCGGTTGCACACGCCCCTCTCTGTCATCTTTCCGCTGATCTCTTCGTCACAATCAGTCCGACAGCGAGTTCCATGTGCGCGGTTGTGGCCGACAGCCGGTTCGGCCCGGAGTGTCGCAGAGTGAGCGTGGCCCGCTCATCCGGCGTTCTGTTGTGCCTGGCGTGCTGGGGCTGTAGTCTCATGAGCGGACCGCCACAGCGGTCCCATGCTCAGCAGGAGCCTTCCGCCGGCTCTTTCATCGCCACGCTTCATCCGCAGGCGCGGGATGCGATGGCTGCCCATCTTGCGCCTGGGGAAGAAGAGATGGTGATCGAGGCGTTGCGGGCCGCGCAATTCTTTCCGGCGGCATACAAGCGGCCGCTGGCCATGCACGGATTGACCGATCCGTGGAACGGATTGACGGCGCTCGAAGAGGAGGGGAGGCAGGCCGCCGCGCTCATCGGAGGGAGGAACGATTCGCTTTCCGCATTGATCGACCGGCTCGAAGCCGGAATGAGTCGCGCGTCAGCGGTGATCCCCTCATTTTCGATCCCCGGGGATGGTCGAGAGGAGGATCAGATCGCATTTCTCGCGACGCTTGTCGGACAGGCCCAGGCGCTGCGGACCGCGTCACTTCGCAGGCTCACCCGCGATGATCGCCGGTTTCTTTTTGATCATGCCGCCGCCATCGTCGAACATTTTTCTCCTCAACGGTCGGGGCAGAGCCGGCAGGAGATGGATCAGGCGAACGAGGACCGGCGATTTCTGCAGATGATAGACGGGCGAATGGATTATGGGGCCTTGTCGGCGGCAGCCAAGCTGTTGGCGCAGCTCGACAACGCCGAGTGGTTCGCGCAGATTGAGAGAGTCTTTCGCGAGGTCCCTGCGATCAACAGCGCCCTCGATGGAGTGACCGGTGATCTGCTGCTCGTGCATGACTCGCCGTCTGGATTGATTGTGATCGGCGGGACCGGCTCGAATACGTATCACCTGGACCGACGGTTTGCTCTGGTGATCGACGTGGGAGGCGACGATAGCTATCAAGGCGCAATCGCGGCGGCCACGGACATGGATCACGGGGTGAGTGTCGTCATTGATTTAGACGGCAACGATCGCTATGACGCGGCGCCATTCGGTTTAGCGACGGGGCGACTGGGGGTGGGGCTGCTGGTGGATCGCCGTGGTGATGATGTCTATCATTTGGGGCAAGGCTCGGGCGGGACCGGTTTTGCGGGGATCGGTCTTTTTCGCGACGGCGGCGGACATGATCACTATATTGGGGGCCGGTTCACGCAGGGCGCAGCGATCGGAGGTCTCGGCGTGCTGATTGATGACGGCGGCAGCGATACCTATACGAGCTTCGGCTATGCCATCGGCTTCGGAGGTCCCTGGGGCATGGGGGCCGTGATCGACAGGTCCGGCGATGATTCGTATCAATGCGGCGACACGTATCCCAGCCGCTACAATCAGACCGACGCGCCACACGGCAAACCCGGGGACACGCGTTTTCAGTACGATGCCTTCGGAATCGGCGCCGGCGCCGGCATCCGTATCGTGTCCGGAAATCCCGAGCATTTGACCTCCAGCCTGGCCGGCGGCTGGGGGCTCGTCGTCGATCTGGAAGGCAACGACCGCTATCGCAGTGCCAACTTTTCGCAAGGCGTCGGCTACTTCTTCGGCATGGGCATGAAGCTGGATCTGGCCGGCAACGATGAACATGCGGCCGCACGCTACGGTCACGGCGCCGCGGCTCACTATGGGGTGGGCTTGTTTATTGATGGACGCGGCAACGATTATTATGCCTCGACCGGCCCGGTCTACAATGGCGGGACAGCCTGGGACCTCAGCGTCAGCCTGTGCATCGATGCCGGTGATGGCTCGGACGTCTATGACCTGCGACACTCGGACGGACTGGGGCGAGCCGATCACCGATCATGGAGCGTCTTCATCGAGGAGGGAGGGAGAGATCGATACGTGGTTCCGCATGGCATGGGGGCTGCCACAGACCGCAGCCTGAGTGGGTTCCTCGATCTGGCGGGCGACGATGAGTATGTCATTCTTGCGGCCTCCCGTCAGGGGGGTCGCGGAAACGGGCGAGCGTTCGCCGATGACGGGGGCGTGTTCGTTGACCGATGAGATGCGATCGCGAATCACTTTCAACCATTTGCCTCCTATAGTAGACTACCGCGACAACCGCATTGAGCTCGTGAGGCGGGCCGCGTCACCGCTCGGCTCGGGCACAGATGAAAATCAACAGTGGATGATCAGGCGTTGCTCTATTGTCATTGACGGTATGGAGTGAAGATATCGGTGAGGAGTAGATGTTGAAAGGTTGGTGAAGGCTGCGTCGCCGCGTTGATGAAATCCTGCATTTCAGCCACGACCTAAAATAGAGAAGACGTGTATCCGCCTGACCCACTCGGCACTTCAGTGGTGCGAGCCGTTCTCATCGGGTTCGCGGTCGCCAGCATGGTGACCGCATGCGATTCCAACGTGCAGGAGATTCGAATTGCGGCCCAGGACTTTCGGTTCGAGCCGTCGAAGATTCGCCTCTCCGCCGAGAAAGGGATCCGCCTCCGGATCGTCAATGAAGGCGGGCAACCGCATGAATTCCAGAGTCTACTTCTCTCCCGTGGTGCAGCGAGAGTTCTCTCTGACACCGACGAGCC
Organism: Nitrospiraceae bacterium; assembly: GCA_050731295.1. Taxonomy (GTDB): domain Bacteria; phylum Nitrospirota; class Nitrospiria; order Nitrospirales; family Nitrospiraceae; genus JBOHOS01. The sequence continues at coordinate 6,721 of JBOHOS010000240.1, forward strand.
TCATGCGCTGCCTTCGGACAGTGTTCGTATCGCTCCCGGCCGCGCCGTGACGCTTTCCATTCAGGCGCCGGTCGGCGCCTACCTGTTCCGCTGCTCCATGCAGGGTCACGGCGGCATGGATGGGACAGTGCTGGTGGAATAGCACTCCTCCGGCCGCGCGCCTGTCGCGCTGGAGCGTGTTCGTATCGAGGAACGGGATCATTCGGTCGAATGTACTCGCGGGATCACAGTCGATTTCGGCGTGAAATAGAATGGCGGTGAGGCACGGAATCCCGGCGTCACGCCGCCGGATGAGTCTCGTCGAGCGCGAACGCGTGTTCTGTCATGAGCCATCCGGCGATGGAGAGGCGTCTGTGATCCCCGCTCATCGGATCGACGCGACACACCCGATGAAATCGAGGCACGGTAAATAGCACCAGTGAACCGGGTTCAGGGGCAATGCAATGGCTGATGGTGAGCCGAGGCCGATCAGATCCCGGTTGTGATCGTGTCGTGTACAGGATGAGCTCGCCACCCCAATCTGCCTGCCAATCGTCGTGGAGGTAGGTAATCAACGCCAGCCGTCGCAGCGAGGACGGGGTTGGCGAGGTCTCGGGAGACGGGTAGGCTTGAACGCTGTCATCGTGTGTCAGTAAACAATCGCCGACGCCATACGAGTAGTAATGGAAGCTCATGCCGCGACCCGTGACGTTCGGAAAAGATTCCAGATACTCATGGATGCACGAAATCGACAGTCGGTCGAGAAACCGCCCCACTTCCGATTGCCCCATGTCGGCCTTCGCCCAATTGCCGCAGTTTGGAAACGCGGTGCGAACGTGCGGCATCTCTTCGAGCGACCGCCAGGTCCTTGCGCGCATGGCCTCAAGAAAATGTCTTCGCTCGTCTGTGGTCCAAAAGTCTTCGATGACGAGGATGGGATCGTTGTGAAATGAAAACCGGCTCGGATCGAAATGCTGCAGGCTCACCTTCATTGCCTTCTCCGCGTGCTCGATGGGATAACTATGGAAGAGAATGCGAGATGCAATCGTTAGTCCACTCTCCTGCAAAGGACGCGCCGATTACACCCATCAGGGTAATCGTATTCTAAGCACCTTCGTGGGCCTCTGTCAAAGGAGAGGAGAACAATATGCCGCAAGGCGATAAAACAAAAGTAATCGCATTTCCCCTGTGGCTCGCTGGAAAAACACTCGCAGAGATTCAGGCCCACATATCAAAAAAATCCGGTACGACACCAGAGGCCGTTAAAGGCTGGGTCCTCGACTGGGAACGTGGCAAGCAAAATAAATGGGCCCCTTCAATCAAATGAAACCGATCACTACCAGATTCACACGCCGGTCACGATGGCACTGGAGGCCTTCGGCGAACGGGGACACCTTCTAAGTTTTAATTGCCGAACCCGTTTTCGTCGGTTGCCCTGATCTTTGCAACGGACGTGAGA
>JBOHOS010000241.1:0-5360 GCA_050731295.1 Nitrospiraceae bacterium
ATCGCGCTCAGGTCGTACAGCATGCGGTAGGGCTTCTCGAGATCTGTTTTGAGGTGGCGTAAGATGTCGCGAACCTTCTCTTTCGAGACCCACAGCGTCGGGATGTCGTCGCGGGTCTGTTGCAGCCTGGCACTGTCCGCGCCGAATCGCGCATGGATCTCGTGAACGATGGGGACGGCTCCCGTTTCGACTGGGCTCGTTGTCATCGTCGTTTCTCCGTCAAGGGATCTCGTGTGCTAGCGATCCTCACCCGGGTGCCGCCGGATGAGATCCGTGACCGGCAACCGATCTATCGGGTGATACTCGGTCTGTTTCCGCCGCTCTTCCCGTTTCTGATCGCGCATCGACGGCAGGATCGGCTGCTGGACCCGTTGAGATCCGGCCCACCAGCTCAACGGACGCCGTTCGTTCCCCACCTTTTCTTGCAGAAGCAGGAGGCATTCCATGAAAGTATGGGGCGGGGGCGGGCAGCCGGGCATATAGACGTCGACCGGAAGAAACTTATCGACGCCTTGTACCACCGAATACACGTCATACATGCCACCTGAATTCGAGCAAGACCCCATGGAAATGACCCAACGCGGTTCAAGCATCTGCTCGTAGAGACGCTTGATGATCGGGGCGACCTTGATGAACACCGTGCCGGAGACGACGAGGACATCCGACTCTCTCGGCGTTCCGCGGACGACTTCGGCTCCGAAGCGCGCAATGTCGTACACGCTCGTAATGCTGGTGGCCATCTCGACGTAACAGCAGGAGAGGCCGAAGTTCAGCGGCCAGAGAGAGTTCTTGCGCCCCCATGCGATCAGGTCTTGAAGCCGAGCCATCACCACGGATTCCCGGACGACGTCTTCCAAGGAACTGTTCCGAAGCGTGGCGCTCGCCTTCACCGGACGATGTGCTTGCACGTGGAGGTCACCATTCTTGAAGGTGGCTATCCCACCGACTGGTATTCGTCGCGTTTCGTTGCCCCGGCGCCCGGAAGGGCGGCTTCATGCGTCCGTACCGGCGGTCGAGCCCTTTCGTAGCGCGCGCCCCAGTCGAGCGCGCCGACCCGCCAGAGATAGACGAGCGCGATCAGCAGGATGCCGACAAAGACGCTCATCTCGGCGAACCCGACCCACCCGCTTTCAGGCACGGCCACGGACCAAGCATAGAGAAAGACGGCCTCCAGATCGAAAATCACGAACAACATCGCGACGAGATAATATTGGATGGAGAAGCGCAGGTGCGCGGTTCCGGTAGGATTGATCCCTGATTCATACGGTCGACCGGTTGACTCGAATTTGCGCGTGGGTTTGTGATCGTGTCGCTCGCCCAAGACGTGCGAGAGTCCAAACATCCCGCCCACTACGATCAGCACCGCCGCAAAATAAACGGCCAACGGCCAAACGTCGTCGCTCATCAACGTCGCTCCACCTGTCCCTCGTGTTCTACCCATGAGGGTACAGGCCTGGTCACGCTGATAATGTCAGCCGATTTCACCCGGACTGTAGGGCTCGACGGCGGCAGAGGTTGGGGATAGCAGTCTCTCAGATCTTTAAGCCGGACCGGATCTTCTGGATAAGCGTGTCGGGAGGCTCCTGCGCATCGACGGTGAGGGCTTCCGCAGGTTCCTCCAGAATTTCGAATTGGCTTTGGAGGAGTTCTTCCGGCATGTAGTGGTGCCGCCGGCGTGAGATCCGGTCGTGAAACAGTTTAAAGGTCCCTTTCAGGTACACGAGCCTCATCCGTTTCGGGTCTCCAAACAGGATGTCACGGTACGCCGCTTTCAGAGCCGAGCAGGCCAGCACGACATGCTGCTCGTCCTTCAACCAGCGCTGAACATGACCGCGCAACTCTCGCAGCCACGGGAGGCGATCGGCGTCGGTCAGCGGCGTGCCGCGGCTCATCTTCTGAATGTTGGCAGGGGGATGGAAGGCGTCGGCATCGACGAAGGTCCAGTGCAGGGCGTTCGCCAGCCGATCGCCGACAGTGGACTTGCCGGAACCGGACACACCCATGACGACAATGATCAGGACAGGCGAGATGTCGAGAGGGTGGGTTCGATCGGTCTTCACCGTTGAGCCGGCGCGATGAGGACCTTAATGCTTGAAAGAGAGAATGATTTCCGTCTGGCGCGCGCCGGCTCGGTCTTCCTCGGACCCCGGGGCCGGTTGAACGTCGGAGGAAAATCCGACGGCGAGGTTGCCGGTGTCCACCACTCCTTCATCGAGAAAATGCTGCACGATGCGGCCGGCGCGCGCCATGGAAAGTTCCCAGTTGCCGTGGCCTCGGTCCTTCTGCATGGTGGATGGCGGTTCGTGAGGATGGGTCTCGATGCGGATGTGTTTTTCGGGCAACCCTTTCAGCAGATCGCTGACTTTCTTCAGCAGCTTCAGGCCATCGGGTTTCATCTGCCCTTGTCCAGGATCGAAAAGCACGCGATCGGCCAACAGGATGACCAGCCGGTCCCGTCCGTTCTGCACGGTGAGTTCCCCTTTGGCGATATCGGCCTCCAGCGATCGCACCAATGCGGAGTGGGCGGATGCTAAGCGGGAGCCGGATGATTCCTTCGGCGCCGTTCTGCCGTCCGCGCCGTTCCCGGACGGTTTGGTTGCCTCATCGACGGCGCGCCGCTCCTCGGATGGAATCAGCGTAGTTTCCAACTTGACTCGCTCTCGAGTCGTCTTGTCCGAGGACGCATCGCGATCCATGGAAAGGCTCGGCTCGGTTCGCGCCGGCGCTCCTAGGGACACGGCGGGCAGCTCCTCCTTGTTCGGATCGTGCTGCCGCCGCGTGTCGCGCGCGAGCTGGTCGCGCTCTTGTCGCGCGCGCGCGGCCTCCTCGCTACGGGCCGCCAACTCTTCGGTGAGCGCCGTCACCCGTTGTTTGGATCGTTCCAGCTTCTCCGTCAACCCGCCGATCTTGTTGGCCAGACTTTCACGATCCGCCGCCGCCTTGCGGAGGCGTTCGATCTCTTGATCGCGCTCCGCCAGCCGCTTCGCGAGGTCCTCGGTCCGCGCGGCTTCGGTTTCAAGCTCGCCGGACCGTTTCTGCAGTCGCGCGATTTCTTCCTTGGCCGTCGTCGTCCCGCTCATCAGGCGCTGTTTATCCTCCCGAAGCGTCGCCGACTTGACCTGTTCCGCCGCCAGCTTCGTGGCCAAATCTCGGGCTTGATCGCGCGCCTCGGTCAGCGCCGCGGCAATTTGCCCTTTCTCTTTCTCGAGTCCGGCCACTCGGGCCGTCAGATCGGCCAACGTTTTTTTCCCGCCGGCCAGATCTTGCTGGATGGTCTCCAGTTGCCGCTGAAGGTCGTCGGCTTTGCTTTGCAGGAGATCACGCTCCAGTTTCAGGAGATTCAGTTTATTCGACTGCTCATCGGGCTCCCGAGGTTCTTTGAGAGGCTCGGTTGCGCTGTTGGGCGCCTCCTTGCCATTGGACGAGTCCTTGGCGGAGGCATCCTTGGCGGGCTGAGTGTGAGCGGGAGCGGGAGGCTTGCCGGGGTCGCTTTCACCGGCGGATGCCGCCGGTTGAGCTTGGCCGATCACACAGGCCAGCCCGATGATGGTAGTGATGCTCAGCGTGGCGCGCAACGTGTGTGTCATGTTCATGGTCCTTCCCATTCTTCAGGGCGACCGCTGTCGTCTCGCAGTATCGTTCCGTGGAACTCTCGCGCAGGGGTCACTTACTATACAGGATAACCGATTTGACCCGATGTCGGACAGTAGCTTACGATTTCCACCTTGCCATTATCGCATGTTTTGATACAATCCGAACACGCTATGTTTTACTGGTTCATCGCAGCGCTGCTATCCGTCATTCTCGTCGCCCCTGTCCACGCTTCTCCGCGCGCAGAGCTGTTTCGACACGCCAAGGCCGCCACGGCGCTGATTATGGCGATCAATGATTCCACCCAAAGCGTTTCGATGGGGAGCGGATTTTTTGTCAACGGCGACGGGTTGCTGGTCACCAACGCGCACGTGATCGAAGAGAGCACGCGCCTCTATGTCTACGTCGAAAGCCAATTCATTCACGCGAACGCGGACGTGGTCGCCGTGGACCCGGATTTGGACCTGGCGGCAGTGAAAATTGCGCAATCGGATGTGGAAACCTTGACATTGGCCACCGAGCTGCCGACGGAAGGCGCCGAGGTGATCGCCGTGGGCTACCCGCGCGTCACCGACATTCTTCAGATGGGGTTTGCGCTTCATGCCACCGTGGGGTCCGGAACGGTGAGCGGTGTCGCGCAGGGTCGATCGCGAACACACAATCGATTGGCAGGGTTTGTTCAAACGACGGGCATTCTGAATTTCGGGAACAGCGGCGGGCCTCTCGTCGATCGGGAATCAGGAGAGGTTGCCGGAATGGTAGTTACGACGGTTCCCTACCTGGAACGAGCGAAGGACCGCACCGGAGCGGCAATCGGCAGTGTCACGATGAAATCAGGAATCGGATATTCCATTCCGGCGCCGGTCATTCGCCGGTGGCTCGATTCCGTCGCGCTCGCCGCGCGTCCCTCCCCGGCTCATCCCGGTGTTGCGAGCGCTTCTGGGATCGACCCCGAGGCCAACCGGTCTTTTGCGACCGGCCATGTCCTGCATACCATGGCCATGGTGTTTCAACAAGATGCCGATCTTCTACGGCTGGCTCTCCAGCATTACGAGACGGCGGTCGCATTGCGAGGAAAGGTCCCCTGGATGTTGAAGAATCTCGGCCAGGCCTATGCGGCCGTGGGGCGCTGGGATGATGCGTTGGACAGCTACCACAAAGCGCTCGAACAAACCCCTTCTGATGCGGCGTTATTGAATGATAAGGGCGTCGCCTGGGAACGGATCGGACGTCCGGACCGCGCCGCCGAATCGTACCGGGCGGCGGTCGCCGTCGATCCGCGTTTTGCGCAGGCGCACAATAATCTTGGACATCTGCTGTGGAAGATGGGCCAGACCGAAGAGGCGATCAGCGAGTTTCGCCGGGCGATCGGCGAGCAGCCGGATCTGGCCGTCGCGGCGTACAACCTTGGGGTCGCGTTGGAAGTGAGCGGATCGCCGGACGAAGCGGCCATGGTGTGGGAGTCGTACTTGCGGAGTCCGGCCTCCGCTCCGGACACTCAGGAGTGGACGAAGAAAATGCGCACTGGCTTGAGCCGCCTGAAAACTCTTTCTCCCTCGCAACCACGCCCTTTGGCCAGCCTTGCCAACTCACGATGAGCGTGTTCCACGCAAGAAAATGTGCGAATCAGGCCGAACCCGGCCTGATTCGCAAGCGCTCAATCCTGCAACCTCATTAATGCCCTCCGCCGGTCGGGCTCTGTCCTGACTTCTTACCACCTGCCCCTTCCAAGCCGGGCGCTTTTTCCGTGGGAGTCGTCTTTGGGCCGC
>JBOHOS010000242.1:0-2640 GCA_050731295.1 Nitrospiraceae bacterium
ATTCTTTCCGACGTCGATGTGGTCGAACCTGATTTACTGTACATCTCAACCGCGCGGGCGTCGATTAACAGCGAGGCCAACATTCACGGGGCGCCCGATCTCGTGATAGAAATTTTGTCTGAAGGCACTCGAAAGACGGATGAGACGGTCAAACGCAGGCTGTATGAGCGCCATGGGGTCAAGGAGTATTGGATCGTGGACCCGCTCCTTGAGACGATCAAAGTCTATCGTGTGACCGAGGGGCGATACGCCCGAGCAGCGGAATTGACCAGAGAAGGGAACGACACGCTCACCACCCCCCTGCTGCCTGAATTGACCATTTTGCTCGAAGAGACATTCGGATAGTTCGCCTGCGACTTTCTTCTGTCTCGTTCCAACGACCGCTGTCATACTTGCGTCTACATACGTCATGCGGTTGGGTGATAACGGTGACGGCCCACTTCTGGTATGACAGCCACGTGTGGCCATTGTTCCGCATTCGCCGTGAAAACCCATGATCCCTGAGCCGTCTGATGCCTGACCTGCTGTCCAAAGATCATCGCATTCTCGAAAAACGGTGCATGGAGTTCCGTCCTTTCGGGATGGACCCCTACGGCCGAATGATTCGGGATGCCAGCGGCGTGAAGATTCGCGCTTATGTGGACTTTCTCGAGCAGACGGTCGCGTCTGCTCAAGGACCGGCGGCGGGCGCCCGCGCCCAGGAGCAGTTGGCCCGCCTGCTCAACGAGCGAATCCGCGATCCCGCCTATCATGTCACGCCGGCATTTCTCAAGAATGTATGGAACAGCTACTCCTACGAATTCCTCTGCTTCTTGGGCGAATTCTGTAAAGTCATTTCCAACGATCCGCAGTTTCCGTACAAGGTAGGGAAGGAAAAACTCATCTCCCCCATTATTCAGACTTTGGGCCGGCCGTTCTCGCTGCCGCAAATCTATCGAATGTTTCCCCACTTCGGGGAAAAGTTCGCGAAGGGATCATTGCTGTTCGAAGTGGGCACGGTGACGGACCGCACCGCCGTGCTGCGCATGAAATGCACCGATGAGGTGTATCGCCAATTCGGACCCTATCGGTACGGATGCGTCGATCTCATCTGCCAATCGTCCAAGGGCGGGCTCGCGGCCGTTCCGGAACGTGTTCATTCGATGCCGTCCGCGACGATCACCGATGTCAGCTGCATGGCCAATGGGGATGAGTATTGCGAATGGAGCATCACCTGGTCCCCGCAATCACGAGAGCACTGGCTATGGCCGGTCGCCGGCCTGTCGGCAGGCGGCGCGGCGCTGGCCTATCTGCGTATTCGCCACCCCGAGATCGCGTTGTTGGAAGCGCTGATGATTGCTCTCTTTCCGGGTCTGGCGGCGTGGCTGATGACCCGTTCACGGGCCCGGCGCGCCGAGGTCATGGATCGAGAGCGGCTCATCCAGGAACAACTTCGTTTTGTTGAGGCCCGGCACGAAGAGCTGCGCGAAGCCTATTTGGAACAGCAGCGAACGACGGTCGAGCTGAAGCGCAAGATCGGCCAACTTACCACTCTTCACAATGCGGGCTTGATCTTCAGCTCGACCTTCGATCGGGAGAGTCTGATCCAAACCGTCATGCAGGCCATCCTCCATGATCTGAGTTATGACCGGGCGCTGATTGCCTTCTATGATTCTGATCGCCAGGTCGAGTACGGAGTGAGAGTCTTCGGCGTTCCCAATGAGATCGCCGCGCTTGTGCAAGGGCGCGAAATGGCCGTCACCGATCCGGACAGCTTGGAAGGGATGGTGCTGCTGCAAGGCAAGCCTGTTCTCATCGGAGACCTTCGAGCCGTGTGGGAGCGCATACATCCGCTCAATCGGGAATTGGCGCTGGCCACGAAGGCCTCCTCGGTCGTGTCGGTCCCGTTGAAAGTCAAAGACCGGGTCATCGGAGCGCTGAGCGTCGATCGGACCAAAGAGCACAGCCTCACGCAGGAAGACTTGGACTTGATGGTGACAGTGGCCCGGCAGGTGGCCATTGCGCTGGATAACGCGGACGCCTATCACGAGATCGAACGCCTCAACGCCGGCCTGGAAGCGAAGGTGCGGGAACGAACTGTGACATTGGAGAAAGTGAATGCAGCTCTGGAAGGCGCCAATGCGCGCCTCAAAGAAATGGACAGCCTGAAATCCGCCTTCGTGTCGATGGTCTCGCACGAGCTGCGCACGCCCATGACCTCGATCAAAGGGTTTGTGGAAAACCTCTTGGATGGTCTGGCCGGCGGCCTGAACGAGAAACAGTCCTACTATCTCAGCCGAGTCAAACACAATATTGAACGGCTCACGCGCATGATCAACGATCTGCTGGATCTCTCCCGAATCGAAGCGGGCGCCGTCAAGGTCAAGCTGGGCTCGGTGTCGATTCCTGATCTGGTGGCTGACGTGGTCGAGGGCTTTCACACGATGGCTCAACAGAGATCGCTGGCGCTCAACTATACGCTCGATGACGGTTTGCCGGTCATTCAGGGCGATCGGGATAAAGTGAATCAGATCCTCATCAACCTGATTCAAAACGCGATGAAGTTTACTCCACCGGGCGGCGAGGTCACCGTGACGGCAGGCCTATACGACGAGAAATCTGTTCGTGTGTGCGTGGCCGATACGGGATGCGGCATCCAGC
>JBOHOS010000243.1:0-6512 GCA_050731295.1 Nitrospiraceae bacterium
GCCCAATACAGCCACCCATACCCAATCAATCCCGCCACCAGCGACGCCGCCAGAATCCCCACCTTGGCTTGCGCGCGAAGCTGCTGATCCTCAAACGCCAATCCCGTAATAAACAGCGAGACTGTGAAGCCGATCCCCCCAAGAATCCCCACACCGATCACGTGCGACCACGTGATCTCCTTCGACAAGGTAGCGAACCCCGCCCGCACAGCCAATAAGGAAAAGCCCACGATCCCCGCTGGTTTTCCGATCAGCAGTCCGGCGGCAATGCCCAATGTCAGCGGACTGGCGAGCGCGTCGCGAAGCATGTCTCCCGACAGGGCCACACCCGCATTGGCAAGCGCAAAGAGCGGCAACACCAGATAGCTGACCCAGGGATGAACGATCCGTTCCAACCGCTCGAGCGGCGCTTCGGTCATTCGCGTGAGTTCTTCGATTTCGCCCAAGACCGCTTCGGCCCTTTCCGTATCGGCGTGGCCGAGCGCGCGCGTGAAGGTCTCCATTCGCCTGCCGGCGGAATCGACAAAAGTCTCTCGGCTGAACCATGGCTGGGCTGGGGTGAGCGCGCCCAGCACGACGCCGCCGATCGTCGCGTGGATACCGGATTTCAACACCGACACCCAGAACAGCATGGCGACCGCCAGGTAAACGGCGACGTTCCGCACCCCGACCCAGCGCATGGCCGCAAGGATGCCGAACAGGAGCGCGGCTGCCCCAAGCGCAGTCGCCGACAGATCGGACGAGTAGAAGACCGCGATCACCAGGATGGCGCCGATGTCATCGACTGTCGCCAAGGCAAGCAGAAAAACCCTGAGCTGGGACGGGATGCGCCTCTCCAGCAATGCGAGCACGCCGAGGGCGAACGCAATATCGGTCGCCATCGGAATGCCCCATCCGCGGTTCCCCTCGCCTGGACTGATCGCAAGAAAGACGGCGACCGGGACGACCATGCCCCCCAGCGCAGCGGCGATCGGAAGCGCCGCTTTGCCGGGATCGGCCAGGTCCCCGCGCACAAATTCCCGCTGGATTTTCAGCCCCACGACAAAGAAGAAGAGCACCATCAGTCCGTCATTGATCCAATGACGGAGATCCTTGGAGACGGAGAAACCTCCGACATTGACCGTGATGATCGTCTCTTGGAATCCTCGGTAAGACTCGTTCCACGGCGAGTTGGCCCACGCCAGGGCGGCCAAGGCCGCGATGAAGAGCGCGACGCCGCCGACGACCTCATTGTGAATGTAGTACTGGGCGGGCAGAAGCAGTTCGCGCGAGATCGGCGAGCGCTTCGCCCGGACATTGGTCGACCCACGACTGCGCGGCGGAATAGCCATGGGCGAATCAACCGTTCATGCGGCGCAGGGCCGGAACGGACCACGAGGAAAACGCCCCCCCGGCTTTCACGGAAATCATCTTCGCCACTTCTTCCACCCGCTCCTCACTCACTCATCAAACATTCGCGAGTCTCCATAGACAAGCCGACGGAATAACCTCTACTGCGCGCATGGGAACGAGTACATTCTGCTCGGGAAGGGGCGCGTCCCCACGGGGAAGAGCTGGTCTCGGCCGGCTCGGGCTGGGAGGGTGAGACCGTACGCCTTAGGTGGGCGGGTGAAAGCATCCGCGCTTTGCGAGCACAGAGGGTACTCCGCCGGCCTATCCTCCCCATTCTCCAATAATCTTCGCCTTTTCATCAGCATCTAGGAGGCGGGCCGGAACTGTCCTTTGCTGCGCGCTTTATTTTCACCCGCCCGCCCCAAGCGCACCAAAACGCGCCCCTTCCCGACGCGAGCACATAACTAGGAAATGTGACTATACAGCGAAGCTGGATGATATAGGAGATCGCGCACGAGCACGAAGGACAGTCCGGACTGCCCTCCACCTTCAAAACCACCTCACTAAACCACCTCTCGAATTTTGTTCTCCACGACGGTCTTGATAATCTCCCACCGGTCTTTCTGCCCTCTGGCCAGCGCCTCGGCGAAATGCCATGCCTGCTGCGTGGTGATTTTCCCCGGCAAGGGCGGCTCATTCGGGTCCACGATCGCCTCGACGAGGGCCGGGCCCTGATGGGAGAACGCCTGTTCCAGAACCTTGTCGACCTGTTCAGGATCATCGACGGTGAACCCGGCGGCCCCGCACGCCCGCGCGAACGCCGCAAAATCGATGGGCTGTAATTGCACGCCGTATTGGGGATTGCCCTCGAACGCGATCTGCTCCCACTTGATCATGCCCAGCACATTGTTCTTGATGACGATGACCTTCACCGGGAGGTTGTATTTGACCAAGGTCGCCATCTCGCCCATCAGCATGGTGAAGCCGCCGTCGCCTGCGAAACACACCACTTGCCGGCCCGGATGTCCGACGGCCGCCGCGAGGCTGTACGGCAACCCGTTTGCCATCGAGGCCAGCGTTCCGGAGACCGAGAATTGCATGTCGCCTTTCATCTTGATGTGGCGCGCCGCCCAGGTCGTGATCGTGCCGGTGTCACAACAGATAATCGCGTTGTCGTCGAGGAATCGATTGAGCTCATGCGCCACCACTTGCGGCTTCAGCGGCCGATCCATGCGAGTCCCGCGTTCCTCCATTAAGGCATTCCATTTCTTCATTCGCTCCTGCGCCTGCTCCAGAAAGCGACGATCTTTCTTCGGCTGGATGAGGGGGAGAAGCGCGCGCAGCACATCCCAGCACTGGCCCACCAGCCCCACGTCCACGGGATAGCGCAGGCCGATCCTCGCCGGATCGATATCGATCTGCACGGCCTTGGCCTGTCCCGGTTTCGGATAAAACTCCATGTACGGAAAGCTGCTCCCCGCGATGATTAGCGTGTCGCATGCTTCCAGCACTTCCTGCGACGGCGCTGTGCCAAGCAATCCGATGCCGCCGGTCGTGTAGGGATGATCGTCGGGCACGACTCCCTTGCCCAATAGCGGCTTGGCGATCGGCGCGGCGGTTCTTTCAGCTAATTGAAGAATCTCATTTCGAGCGGTCAGGCAACCCCGCCCCGCCAGGATCGCCACCTTCGTCCCGGCGTTGATCAGGTTCGCGGCCTTCTCGAGCAGCGCCTTCGGCGGAAGCGGAAGCGCATCGCTATACACATCGCCGCTATGCCACGGAATATTCATCGGCGAACGCTGTCCGTTTTCCGTCCAGTCCTGGATGTCCTTGGGTATCGTAATGTGGGAGACGGTCCGGCGGGCGATGGCCGTCTTGACGGCTTCGTCGACGACGTTGACTACATGAGCGGGACCCATGATCCGCTCGTTATAGGCGGCGACGTCCATAAAGACCTTGTCGAGATCCACGTCCTGCTGGTAGTGCGTCCCGATCATATCGTGAAAGGTATGGCCGGTAATGGCGAGCACGGGCTGGCCGTCGGACTTGGCGTCATAGAGACCGTTGAGCAGGTGAATGCCGCCCGGTCCCGATGTCGCAAGACACACCCCCAAGCGCCGGCTGTACTTCGCATAGCCGCAGGCGGCAAATGCCGCAGCTTCTTCATGGCGCACCTGAATCACTTTAATCCGGTCTTGATGGACGCGCAGCGCTTCAAAGATTCCGTTGATGCCGTCTCCCGGAAGACTGAAGACGGTGTCGACTCCCCAATCAATCAGTCGCTCGACCAACCTGTCGGCCACGGTTTTCGCCATGATTGCTCCTCTCGAAAGCCGGCAGCTAATAGCTAACAGCCAGTAGCCCTTACGGGAGCTGTTCGCTATTGCTATCAGCTATTCGCTAGTCAGTCTCCGCAAACGCGATCGTGCTGAGCAGCGCGTTCTCCGCCTGCCGCGAATCAAGTCTGGTGTGCTGCACGACGATCGGCACGTCCGATTCGATCAGGCTCGCATAATCCGTATCACGCGGAATAGGCTCCGGATCGGTCAGATCATTGAAACGCACGTGCTTGGTGCGGCGCGCCGCGACGGTCAGACGATACGGACCGGCCGGTTCCCGATCGGAATAAAAGATCGTGATGGTCACATGCGCATCCTGATCCGAGACATTCAGCAGACATGCCGTTTCATGGCTGGTGAACTGCGGCTCCGGCCCATGACCGTACGCCGGAATGTATCCCTCGGCAATGGCCCACCGCTTTCGTCCGATCGGGGACATGCTTGATTCCCTCCGACACTACGCGCCCGCAAGGTGAGTCAGGTTCTCAACGTGGCCATACTCCTATGGAGCCTTAATCGTTTCTATCAGGCGTCAGGCGAATACGCGTAGGAAAAGACGGACAACATTTCGCACACTTCGCTCGCGCTTAATCCGCACGCTACAACGATCCGCAAGCCGGGGGGTCGGACCCGGTTTCATTGTCATCGAGAGTGCCGGCCTCACGCGGTGCTCGGTCCGCCTTTTGCACGGGCTTTGGCAGAAGCTGGTGGCAACCGCCCCTCTTTCGAACCCCGCGGCACAGACGCCGATGGCGGCTCAATTCCGGCAGATGGGAAAAGGGCGAGCGATGGATGTCCAAACCGATGCGGCACTCGGCTTTCCGTTCTGGCTCCGCGTCAATCACTTCATCAATCTGTTTTGCATCTTCCTGTTGATGCGCAGCGGCGTGCAGATTCTGTCCGATCACCCCAAACTTTACTGGAACGACGACTCTACGCCCGGAAGCGAATGGATCAAGTTCGGCAAGAAGGTCATGCCGAAGAACCGGCTGTGGACGTCGATGGATGAGGCGGAGCACATTAATTCGTTCGTGGCCCTGCCGGGCAGGCATCACAATCTCGGAGCGGGGCGGAATTGGCATTTTCTGACGGTCCCCGTGTGGATATTAAATGGCCTGATTTACGTCACCTTGCTGTTTGCCACCGGGGAATGGAGACGACTGATTCCGACAAGCTGGACGATTGTTCCTGAAGCGTGGGACAGCTTCCTCACGTATGCGAGTTTTCAGATTCCGCCGGAGAGCGCGTTTCACCCATACGATCCGCTGCAACAACTGACGTACGCGTTCATCGTCTTCGTCGTCGCTCCTCTCATGATCGTGACGGGACTCTGCATGTCGCCGGCTTTCATCGCGCGCTATCCATGGTACCCGAGGCTGTTCGGCGGGCGCCAAGCCGCGCGCAGTCTGCATTTCATCGGCCTTATGACCTTGGCGCTCTACACGCTGACGCATATCAGTCTCGTCGCCATCGTTCATTTCAAGCACAACATCGGAAATATGGTGTTCGGGTCGCCAAGTCCCTATGCGAATCTGGCGGTCGCGATTGCCATCGCGGGGTTGATCGGCGTGATCCTCTTTCACATCGGCGCCACCGTCTACACCTTGCGCCATCAACGCCGGTTTCAGGTCAAGGCGACGGCTTTCATCGAACCGGTGATGCGAATGTTGTTCGGGCGCCTGCGCTCGCGGCAGCAGTACACCAAAGACGATATTTCCCCCTATCATCGAGTGAACGGCTATCCGCCAGACAGCGAGCCATACACCAGCTTGGCCGATCAGCACTTTGCCGACTGGAGGTTAACGGTCGGAGGATTGGTGGAACGTCCGTTGGAGCTGTCTCTGGGCCAGCTCAAGGCGCTTCCCAAGCAGGAGCAGATCACCAAGCATAACTGTATTCAGGGATGGTCCGCGGTGGCTGAATGGGGAGGCGTGCCCATGAGTGTCATTGTAGACCTGTGCCTCCCGCTTCCCCAGGCGCGCTATGTCGCATTCCACGCCTTTATGCAGTTTGAATACGCTCCGGATTGTTATTACGAAATTCTTACGCTCGAAGACGTGCATGATCCGCAAACGATCTTAGCGTACGAAATGAATTGGAAGCCGCTGCCGATCCCTCACGGCGCGCCGTGCCGCCTCCGGGTCGAAACCAAAGTGGGATACAAGATGGTCAAGTATCTTCGCTCAATCGAATTCGTGGAGACCTTTGCCACGGTCGGCCTAGGGTACGGAGGCTACAGAGAAGATCATCAATACTACGACAAGGTGGCCTCCATCTGATCTTCCGGACAGCTTCTTTCTTAGCTTCGATGTCAGGCGGATGATCCAGTGTGTCGTCGAGAGTGCGCCCCGCGCACCCGTTACGCCGGCGAGGATTGGAAAAGGACACCGTGTGGAATCGCTCGCCCCGCCCGCTTCGGATTCACACTTCCGCCGAGCTGTTGAATGTTTGTTGACCCGCAAAAAGCGACCCGTCGCAGAAGACGCCGCCGGCATGAAGGACATTCTCTTGCGTATCGCTCACTCCGGGCAGGATGTGCCCCACCTCGGATTTACGCCACGCATGGTCTGCACCTTGCAAACTTTGCAAACTTTTAAACTCCATGGTTGGCATGAGACACCTTAAAAAGGAGAAAGACATGAAAACGCCATTCACGTTGATCGCCCTCGCCGTGTTGTTACGGTGATGGATAGGTTTAACCGCTGCCGGGCCCGGTGACACGAGCCAGGGCAAGGCCGGTGCGCAAGATCTGATAAAAGGCCTCGGGCTGACGAACACGCCGAGAGCTGGTGGAGGGATGGGGGAAGAGAAACCCCCTTCAGGGTCGGTCGAAGGTACCGG
>JBOHOS010000244.1:0-8338 GCA_050731295.1 Nitrospiraceae bacterium
AGCCATGACCTTGGAACACCAATCAGCTTGTGTAGTTCCGTTTCGAATCCGGCTTTTACTAAAACGCTACAATCTGGGTCACGGTGTAATAGGCTGTAACGTTCGAAGAAAAGGCTGAGAGCCGCCAGACCCCATGTATCGGCAAATGTTTCTACAGTGCCGTCTGGCCTTATCGCGAAATGACACTGCTCCTTGATGTAGACATAGTTATTCACCCACTTTCTGCAAGCTTCTTTACTTGTAAAATCTCCAGTCGCGTGTACAAAAGGCTCCATTTGAGTGTTTTTTTCAAACCGTGATTCAGACCATCCTTCACCGACATATAGATGGTTGCGACGGAGCGCGGCTTCCACACCGGGCTCCTTTATCCCGTAATAAGCGCCTCAGGCCTGTAGTAAGAGCCGGGGCGACTGTCAAGAAAGCTGAAGGAACAAAGAGACCGGATGACTTTCCCCGCCTGGCCGTCTGAACGCTTGTCGATATTCGCCGTCCGCCATTCGAGACTCGCTATGTCTTAATGGCTCAAGCGAACGTCCTATTGAAATGGGTGAGGCGCCGACCACGTTATCTTGTGAAAATTCGGATGGGCCGGGTTCAGAAGATAATTCCGCTCCTCTGGAATGAACACTGACGGCACGGACAGCACGGCTGTGTGGCCCGACTGAGCCCATACCGTTCCCAGCGCTTGCGTGCTTTCAGGCGCAGGATACGCGCGCCAATTTTTGGGCAGGTCCTCTTTCGATACGGTTCTGACGGCGAGCTGGGAGGGAAATTCGGCTGAGACGGCGATCAGATCCAAAGGTAGCAGATCCGAATCTACATGGACGAGCATTTCGAGGACAGCGAGGGAAAGCGTTGCGGAGGTGTAGACCACGGCAGTGCCTGGGCGATTCCAACGCCCGCCAGTGAGTCTCGCGCCTTCCCCATCCGCTGGTGCGTGGCGGCTGGAGCACAGGCGCCAGACTCGCATTAGCTGATCACGCCATGCTCAGCTCTGCTCAGCACTTCTTCAACTTGCTTCGTGCCGAGGTCCGTGCTTAGAAAATCCAGGGGGACTTTATTCCCTAACGCGCGGTTCGGTCTGTGCAACCAGGCCGCTGCGCGCTCCTCCGTCCCCAACACCTCGACTGCCTGCGCGCCTACCCTGGCCAAACGGATCAGACGATCGGATTCATCGGCCCTCATGCGAGCCGTCTCTTTCCGTCTTGCAAGAGTACGTGACGGCAAGGAGAGCACTTTTCCCACCTCCATACGTCCCAAGCGAAACCGCCCCATGACTTGCTCCAGAGCCTGAAAGGGCAGCCCGTCTTGAGCCAAGCGGTCCAAATCCTGAACGGTTCGGACTCGTTGCTTGAGCACGACCGATCCGCCGAGTACTTTAATCAATCCTTCTGTTGTCGCCATGGCATTCTCCCGATGTGTCAAGTGGCATAATAGTACTGCCATCTGGCGAGGCTGTCAATTATTGACGGGTCTGATGACATTTTTCGCCTTGAAGATCAACGCTAAAAAAAAGGGCCGGATGGTGAACCACCATCCGGCCTTTCCGCTGACAGCTACTCGCTGTTAGCCTCTCTTCTCAGTACATGTCGTGCATGTGGCCGCCACCAGGCATGCCACCGGCCGGTTCCTTCTTCTCTTCAGGAATCTCGGTGACCATGACCTCGGTCGTGAGCATCAAGCCCGCCACGCTGGCCGCGTTTTGCAACGCGCTGCGCGACACCTTGGTCGGATCGATGATGCCGGCTTCGAGCATGTCCACATACTCTTCGTTCTGCGCATTAAAGCCGTACGCGGCTTTGCTTTCCTTCCGGACCTTATCGACCACTACCGATCCTTCGACACCCGAGTTCTCAACGATCTGGCGGATCGGCTCTTCGAGCGCCCGTCGCACGATGGTCACGCCGACCTGCTGCTCGGGGCTCAGCTTGAGCGATTCCAGCGCGGGAATACAACGCAGGTACGCGACGCCGCCGCCCGGCACGATGCCTTCTTCAACCGCCGCTTTCGTCGCATGAAGCGCGTCCTCCACGCGGGCCTTCTTTTCCTTCATCTCGGTCTCGGTGGCCGCGCCGACGTTGATGACCGCCACGCCGCCGACGATCTTCGCGAGACGCTCCTGCAGTTTCTCGCGGTCGTAGTCGGACGTTGTTTCTTCGATCTGGGCCTTGATCTGCTTTACGCGGCCCTCGATCTTCTTGGGATCGCCATAGCCCTCGACGATCGTGGTATTGTCCTTGTCGATCGTCACGCGCTTCGCGCGTCCCAGATCCGTCAGCTTGATGTTCTCCAGCTTCAGGCCCAATTCCTCGGAGATGACCTGACCGCCGGTCAGGATCGCGATATCTTCGAGCATGGCCTTCCGGCGATCACCGAAGCCGGGGGCCTTCACCGCCGCGACATTTAACGTGCCGCGAAGTTTGTTCACGACGAGGGTGGCCAGCGCTTCGCCTTCCACTTCCTCGGCGACGATCACCAGCGGCTTGCCCATCTTCGCCACCTGCTCCAGCAAGGGCAGAAGGTCCTTCATGCTGCTGATTTTCTTTTCGTTGATGAGAAGGAAGGGTTCCTCGATTGAGGCCTCCATCCGCTCGGCGTTGGTCACGAAGTACGGGGAGATGTACCCGCGGTCGAACTGCATGCCCTCGACCACATCGAGCGACGTGGACATGGACTTGGCTTCCTCGACCGTGATGACGCCGTCCTTGCCGACCTTCTCCATCGCCTCGGCGATCAATTCGCCGATCGTGGTATCGTTGTTCGCGGAAATGGTGCCGATCTGGGAGATTTCCTTCTTCGCCTGGCAGGGTCTGCTGAGCTTCTTGAGTTCCTGGACGACTACTTCAACCGCGCGATCGATACCCCGCTTGATCTCCATGGGGTTGCCGCCGGCGGTGATGTTCTTGGCGCCCTCGCGGAAAATGGCTTGCGCCAATACCGTCGCGGTCGTGGTACCGTCTCCGGCCACGTCGCTGGTCTTGCTCGCGACTTCCCGAACCAACTGTGCGCCCATGTTCTCGTAGGGATTCTTCAACTCTATTTCCTTCGCCACGGTCACGCCGTCCTTGGTGATGGTCGGGGCGCCGAACTTCTTGTCGAGAATCGCATTCCGGCCCTTCGGCCCGAGCGTCGCCTTCACGGCATCCGCGAGCTGGTTGACCCCCTTCAGGATCGCCGCTCTCGCCGCATCACTGTACAAAAGCTGTTTTGCCATTGCTTCCTCCGTTTAAATCATGGTCTCGTGAATGTGTGGCTTAGGTGTGGATTAGGTGTTGGTGAAGACTCCCAGCACGTCTTCTTCCTTCAGGATCAGGCAATCCTCGTCATCAATCTTCAACTTGCTGCCCGAGTACTTGTCGAAGAGGACTTGATCGCCGACCTTCAGGTTTTTGACGTCCTTGCCTACGGCTTGGACGCTCCCGCGCTGAGGCTTTTCTTTGGCGGATTCCGGCACGTAAATGCCGCCGGCCGTCCGCTCCATCTCCTCGGTGTATGTGATAAATACACGGTCGCCCAAAGGCTGAAACCCCTTCGCAGCGGTTGATCCACTCTTCTTTTCTTTCGTCTCTGTCGCCATGCTCATCCCTCCTTAATGAGATCAAGAAACGTCTATCGGACAACGTACGCGAATTGAAACAGTAATCGACGCGCCCGGTGATCGGAACCGGCACCTAGATAGTCCTCATGCCGTCTAAGTCAAGGGGAGACGGGAGATTTTCTTTTTTCAGGAGGAACGGAAAGAAAATCATGCAGAAGTGGTTGATGTATTGGCGTGTTTGGCGCTCGCGAGCTAGGACCTCAAGCTATCGAAGTCCTTCACTTCCTTCTTCAAATAATCCCGAAGACGCTTAATAATGCGCGCTTCCAACTGCCGGGTGCGCTCTTTCGTCACCCCGTATTTCTGACCCAGGTCTTCGAGGGTAATCGGAGTTTCAGACAATATACGGTTGCGGAGAATGTCCTCGTCTCGTTCGTTCAGGGTCTTGGTGAATTCCGCCAGCTTTTCACGGAAGAGGGTTTGCAACTCGGTCGCCGCAATCTGTTCGTCCACCGGCGCGCCGCCGGAGGGAAGGACATCCAACAGCGTCCCGTCGGTCTCCTGGGTCAATGGCTGATCGAGGGAGAGCTCCCAACTGCCCAGGCGCTGGTCCATTTCGATCACATCGCGCTCACGCACATTGAGCCGGTCCGCCAGCAATTTGGTGTCCGGCGCAAAACCTTCCCGCTCCAGTTTGGCCTTTTCTTTTTTCAGGTTGTAAAAGAGCTTGCGCTGATCCTGCGTGGTGCCCACTTTGATCAGGCGATAGGTGTTCAGCAGATAACGCAGGATGTAAGCGCGCGCCCACCACGCGCTGTACGCATGGAACCGCACATTTTTCTTCGGGTCGAATTTCTTGATGGCCTGCATCAGACCGACGTTGCCCTCCTGTATCAAGTCCATTTGGTCGGCGCCGGTATGAAGATATTCGGACGCAATGGAGACCGAGACCCGCAGATTCGCCAGAATCAGTTTGACGGCCGCTTCGCGGCTCCCATGAACCTGGTATTCATAAAACAGCTGCAGCTCTTCCTCTTTCGAGAGAAACGGGTAGCGGCGCACTTCAGCCAAATAGTGTTGAAGCGATGTGATCGGTGCAATCGCAGTCGACACATCGGCTCCATCCCCATCCTCCCTTTTCAGAGGAGAGAACGAGTCGGCACGTTCGTCTTCGGGTTCCCGGCCGGGTTCAGTCTCAGCGGTTTCCCAGGGATCCTGGACAGAATCAGACTGATGGTCCGTCATGCGCCGTCCTCATATGTCTGAGCGAAGACCGCTCAACGATTACATCCGGTCATTATAAACATAACCACGCGCAGAACAAAGACGCGGGGAATATACGGTTGGGCGATGGGCGGTCGGTGCGTCCCGGTCCATACGCTTGCGTCATCCCGCGGGCGTAGAATAGAGGGACCGGCTGTCCTGGACGACGACCCGGTCGTCCTCAGCGCAAGTCGAAGTCTTCGCCAGGTGTGGCTATGCGATCGGTGATACGCGCGCTGCGAGCAGGTCATTGGCCGTCGTTAGTCGGCGCATGGATCCATTTTGAAGTCAGCTTCATGGTCTGGCTCTTGGTCGGCGCCTTGGGAGCGTTCATCGCAGATGAATTCCATCTCACGGCAACGCAGAAAGGGCTGTTGGTGGCGGTTCCGCTCCTGAGCGGAGCCGTATTGCGTGTGGTCGTGGGGGCCTGTAGCGACCGCTACGGTCCGAAGTTGACCGGATTGGTCGTGCTGATCTGTGAATTGATCGCCGTGATCTGGGGATGGAAAGCCGCTGCGACGTACGGGCAGGTACTGGGGCTCGGCTTGGCGCTGGGCGTGGCCGGAGCCAGCTTTGCCGTCGCGTTACCGCTGGCGAGCCGTGTCTATCCTCCGTCTCACCAGGGATTGGCCATGGGGGTCGCCGCGTCCGCCAACAGCGGCACCGTGCTCGCGGCCTTTTTTGCGCCGCGATTGGCCGAGATGACAGGATGGCGGGGCGTATTCGGCGTGATGGCCGTGCCCGTTCTCATCACGATCATCCTCTACGCGGCGCTGGTCCGCGGACAGGAGACACACCGCCATCAACACGTCGAGGCGGGTTGGCTCGGGCCGATGCTCGATCTGTTCCGCTTTCCCTCCATGTACTGGCTCTGTTTCGTCTACGCGGTGACTTTCGGCGGGTTCGTCGGCTTTGCGAGTTTTCTTCCGATCTTTTTTCATGACGAGTACGGCTTGGATCTTGTCATGGCAGGCACGATGACCGCCCTGTGCGGGCTGGCGGGAAGCGCCCTCCGTCCATTCGGCGGCTATGCAGCCGATCGGGTTGGAGGTCTCAAGATGCTGTTGGTGGTATTTCCCGCGATCAGTGTCCTGACTGCTGCCGTCGCGTATCGTTCCCACACGGGGCCGGCTGTGCCTTTGATGGTGACGGCGGTCGCGGCGATGGGATTCGGAAATGGGGTCGTGTTTCAGGTCGTGGCCGATCGATTTCAGAAGCAGATGGGCCTGGCGTCCGGAGTGATCGGGGCCGCCGGCGGGATCGGAGGCTCCTGCTACCGGTTTGGCTCGGTCTG
The DNA here is from genome assembly GCA_050731295.1 of Nitrospiraceae bacterium. Lineage (GTDB taxonomy): Bacteria > Nitrospirota > Nitrospiria > Nitrospirales > Nitrospiraceae > JBOHOS01. The sequence continues at coordinate 6,096 of JBOHOS010000244.1, forward strand.
CTGAAGGATGCGACCGGGACGTACAGGACCGGCCTTCTGCTGTTCGCCGCGGGTGTCTGCGGCCGCCGGGCTCAGTGCGGCGCTGGTTCACAGGCGGAGGCGACACGCGTTAGCCCAGGGGATTGAACTATAGCCCGAAGGTTATACCCTGCCACCGTGCCGGAAGTTGGGAACAGGATCACGTCATGTCTTCGTATCTTTTCGGAAGAGAGAAATAGAAGGTTGCCCCTTGCCGCACGGCTCCCTCCGCCCACACCTTGCCGCCGTGGCGAGCAATGATACGCCGAACATTGGCTAGTCCCACCCCCGTTCCTTCGAACTCGGCCGAGGTGTGCAGGCGCTGAAAGACACCGAAGAGCCTGTCGACGTACTGCATATCAAATCCTGCCCCATTATCACGCACAAAAATCACCACCTGATCAGGTGACGCGTCACAGCCGATTTCGATGGTCGGGTTCTCGCAGTGGCGCGTGTATTTCACGGCATTTGCGATCAAGTTGAGTAGGACCTGGTGCAACATGGCGGTGTCGCCGTGCACCTGGGGCAGAGTGTGTATGATCCAGGTGATCTGCCGTTTGTCGGTATCCGGTTCCAATTCACGCACGACCTCCTTGACGAGTTCATGCAGGCTGACCCCGGTTTTGTGCATTTCTGTCCGCGCCATGCGCGAGAAGCTCAGGAGATCGTCGATCAGGGTTTTCATGTGTTTGGCCGAGTCTAAAATCATCGTGAGATAGCGCTGAGCCTTCTCGTCCAAACCGGCGGAAGCATGGTTGCGCAGCAAGCCTGCAAAGCCGTCTATGTGGCGAAGCGGCGCTTGCAAGTCGTGAGAGACGGAGTACGAAAACGATTCGAGTTCCTTATTGAGCGCCTGGAGTTGAATGGAATGCCCTTTGAGTTCCGTCTCCGCTCGTGTACGCTCCGAGATTTCCTGCTCCAGTTTCTGATTCATGGCGCGGAACTGGCGTGCTTGCTGTCTGACCCGCTCCCGCATTTGGAACAGGTCGACAAATACCGTGACCTTTGATCTCAGGACTTCCGGGATAAATGGTTTGAAGAGATAATCCACGGCGCCGATGGAATAGCCTCGGAACACCTCCGGCTCGCTCGTTCCGATCGCAGTCAGGAAGATAATCGGCGTATGCTTGGACCGCTCGCGGGCCCGAACCAGCGCGGCCGTCTCGAAGCCATCCATTCCCGGCATCTGAACGTCCAGTATGATGACGGCGAAGTCCTTCTTCAGGGCGTAGCGCAACGCTTCGGTGCTGGAATTGGCTTTCAGTAGATTTTGCCCCAATTCGGCCAAGACCGCTTCCAGGGCTAAGAGATTCTCCGGATGGTCGTCTACCAGCAGGATATTGGCTTTGTCTTCGGTCATCGCAGCCTCAACTTGTCGCCGGTCGCCTACAACCCGTTATCGCGGCGCCATGAAGGAGACAATTCCTAGCGGTATGTTCGGACACGATCATTGTAGCTTGGCTGGTTCTCATGCATGGAGCGGATGGGCAGTATTCTCATCAAATGGCGGGACATCGATAACTTATCAATGAGTCGGATCGGCGTAGTTTAGCATTGAGCGCACAAGCTGTCATTACAAAGACCGCCATGGGAGACCCCTAAGAGTTCAGAAAAACCCTGCGGGGTTCCCGCAGGCAATAGTCCGACGTCGCAAGAAGGAGTCATTCAGTCGATAAAATGTTTGCCGACCGCATGGATACCCTTCGCCCCATGACCGCGGTTCTTCCTCATTGACAGGGGACCGAGAAAGATTTAGCTTTGATCGCTTTCCGTTCGTGGGAGAACCGACTGAGCGAATGACTATGCTAGCAAACTTTGACTCCATCGAAGCGGCCATCAAAGACATCAAAAAAGGACAGTTCGTCATTCTTGTGGATGACGAAGACCGCGAAAATGAAGGCGATCTCGTCATGGCTGGCGAAAAGGTCACGCCGCACACCATCAATTTCATGGCGACGCACGCGCGTGGATTGATCTGTTTGGCGCTGACCCCTGACCGCGTGGAGGAGTTGCAACTGCCGCCGCAAGCCCACGAGAATACGGCCACCTTCGGCACGGCGTTTACCGTGTCCATTGATGCGCGCCGGGATATCACGACCGGGATCTCGGCGGCCGATCGCGCGACGACCATTCGAACTGCGATTGACCCGAAGAGCAAACCGGGAGACTTGGCGCGACCCGGCCATATCTTTCCACTGAAGGCTCAGAAGGGGGGTGTCCTGAAG
>JBOHOS010000245.1:0-2053 GCA_050731295.1 Nitrospiraceae bacterium
ACTGAGGACTGAGGACTGAGAGGTTTGAATCAAAAAAAGATTTCGTGCTCATTCCGATTCTTCGAACCTCAGTCCTCAGTCCTACGTTTTCAGACGACGAAGTTGATGAGCTTCTTTTGGACATAAATCACTTTGCGCGGCGGCTTTCCCTGCAACCATTCGGACAACTTCGAATCTTGGCGGGCCTGGGCGACGATCTGCTCCTCGCTCCAATCGGCGGGGACCTCGATCTTGCTCCGCAGCTTGCCGTTGACCTGGATCGGGATGGTGAGCCGGTCGCTCACCACGAGGGCAGGATCAAAGAATGGCCACGGCTCATGCGCCAGGCTCGTCGCGTGCCCCATCATCGCCCACAGCTCCTCCGCGAGATGGGGCGCAAAGGGCGAGAGCAGCAGGACGAACGGCTCCAAGAGGGCCCGCGAGCGCGTCTCCACCTTGGTCATCTCGTTGGTGAACACCATCATCTGCGCGATCGCCGTATTGAAATGCAGGTCCTCGAGATCCTCCGTGACCTTCTTGATCGTCTGGTGAAGCAGCCGGCGCTGGTCGAGCCGAGGCTCGGTGTCGACCACGGCGCCGCTGAGCGCGCCCTCTTCATTCACGATCAGGCGCCACACTCGCTGCAGGAATCGGGTGATCCCCTCCACGCCCCGGGTACTCCAGGGCTTCATGGCCTCCAAAGGTCCCATGAACATTTCATAGAGGCGCACGGCATCCGCCCCGAACGTGTCGATCATGTCGTCCGGGTTCACGACGTTGCCGCGCGACTTCGACATCTTCTGGTTATCCTCGCCCAGCACCGTGCCTTGATGGACGAGTTTCATGAATGGCTCAGGCGTGCTCACCACGCCGATGTCGTAGAGCACCGTGTGCCAGAACCGCGAGTACAACAGGTGGAGCACGGCATGCTCGCTCCCGCCGATGTAGAGGTCCACGGGCATCCAATACCGCTCTTTGGCCGGGTCCACGAGCTGCCGGTCGTTCGCCGGATCGATAAACCGCAAGTAATACCAGCAGGAGCCGGCCCACTGTGGCATGGTGTTGGTCTCCCGGCGGGCGGGCTTGCCGGTAGCGGGATCGGACGTGCTCAGCCAGTCATCGAGGTTGGCCAGCGGACTCTCTCCCGTTCCTGACGGTTTGAAGTTATCGGTTTCGGGCAGCCTGAGCGGCAACTGCTCTTCCGGCAGAGGTCGCGGTTCATCATCAACCCAGATGATGGGGAAGGGCTCGCCCCAGTAGCGCTGGCGCGCGAACAGCCAGTCACGCAATTTGTAGTTGACGGCCTTCCGGCCTCGACCCTGGCTCTCGAGCCACGCGGTGATCTTTGGGATGGCGTCGGCGGGCCGCAGGCCGTCGATCGAGAACGATCCGTCCGGCGTGGTCGAATGGACGACGGCGCCACGATCGATGTCCACATAGGCCGCCTTTTCGATATCGCCGCCGGCAATCACTTCGCGGATCGGGAGTGCATAGCGCCGGGCGAATGTCCAGTCGCGCTCATCGTGCGCGGGGACCGCCATGATGGCGCCGGTGCCGTAGCTCATGAGCACATAGTCGGCGATCCAGATCGGCAGCCGTTCGCCGTTCACCGGATTGACGGCGTAGCCGCCGGTCACCGCGCCGGTCTTCTCCCTGTCCAGTTCCTGGCGCTGCAAGTCGCTTTTGCGCGCGGTCGCCTCGCGATAGGCCGCGATCTCCGCCCGCCGTTCCGGGGTCGTCACGGCATCGACGAGCGGATGTTCGGGGGCCAGCACCATATAGGTCGCGCCGAACAGCGTGTCCGGGCGGGTCGTAAAGATGCGGATGTTGCCGTTCATCCCAACTGGCGGGCCGACCAGCGGAAAGACCACCTCGGCGCCCACCGACCGGCCGATCCAGTTCTTCTGCATCTCAAGCGTGCTGGCCGGCCAATCCACCAGCTTCAGGTCTTCAAGCAGGCGATCGGCATACGCCGTGATCTTCAGAACCCACTGGCGCATGGGCTTGCGGACGACGTCAAAGCCTCCGACCTCGCTCCGCCCCTCGACAATCTCCTCGTTGGCCAGCACGGTGC
>JBOHOS010000246.1:0-6380 GCA_050731295.1 Nitrospiraceae bacterium
AAATAGATCAAATAGTGCAATCCGCCTTAGCTTCTTAGTTGTTGTCGTAAATTCCCTGATATCAGAAGGATAACCACTTAGTCGCCTGAGATCTTCCCACGTTATCTCATCAGCAAGGGGACCAGAATTACCGCCAACCCTGATTGGATAGGTGCGAATTGCCATGATGATATTGCTGACAAGAAGAGGGCTGACGCCAACCTCACTAAGAAAACCGCTTGCGGTCGTATCCCTGCTCGTTGCATACGGATAATGTGGCGAATGATAAACCGACAGTCCAAAGCCTTGCGTGCCCTCAATTATTACCTTTCCACCTTTATCAATTGTCCAGTTGACCTCTTCTGAAACATCGGTAACAAAGCTTTTTAATTCAGAAACGTCCTTAGCCAATTTAAAATCAGGATTACGCAATGCACGATTTGCGACAGCGATACCGGTTCCGGAAAGAGTCGAGCCAAGGCGCTCCCTGAGTAGGAGGTTTGTTTCGGCGTTTGAATCTGAGGCTGAAATAATTCCAGCATTGCGATCGACCCCAACTCTTGCAGGATCAATACCCGCAAACTTGATCTCGGTTAACAGAATTTCAGGAATAACGAGCGAACCTGCTGCAAGGAGCAGACGAGTGTTCTGATTGATGAAGCCTGCGGGCAATGTTCTCAATTCATATCGCTGTCCTTTGTAATCGACCGTGTGTCCTGAATTAGGCCCACCACACCGGACAACAATGTCGACGTTATCCCTAAGGGCCAAGTAAGAAGTGATCTTACCTTTGCCCTCGGAACCGTACTGCCCACCGACTATGACAGTGAGAGGCATTCGGTCTCTTTGGAGGGTTTGGTCTTTAGAAGTTGATCCAATCTCGGAATGATAAGATGCTCTTCTTGTTTATTACCCAAGGCTTCGTAATCTCCTGTCAAGTAGAAGTACCCTACAACCGCTGAGGTGATCGCATCCAATTCGTCATGATTTGTAGGTTGAGAGATGAAGGGGCCAGTGATGCCAAACGCCGCCAGTCCTTTCGACAAATCTTCAAGGCTCGATTTCTTCCTAGGAATGCGCATGATGTCTTGGGCTGCCCCTGGATAGCTCTCAATTACTTCGAAGCCACGCCTTCTAAAAACTTTCGCAAGACGAATGCCTCTTAATGTGAGACATTGCATGCTTGGAAGTAAGCACGGAAAGACTCTCACCCCGCGCTTCCACAGCGTACGTTCACATTCTCTCAGGATCCCTTTCGTTCGACAATGGCAAGAATCATCGCCACAACAGCGCCCGATTGGAAGCCCTAATGGTGAATCAATTGAAATGACATCAGGCGTATGTTTGATTGTCTCTTCAATGATTTGATCATCAGTCTTGAGCATCTTCGTTTCTGCTCTGCCTCCAGTCAGCAAGGCCCATCCCGAAGCTCTGACTTCTGATCCACGCAGATCAATTCCCACGATACGAGGAGTTGTCTTTGATGAAAGTTTTGAGAGCAGATGCTGTACCGTTATTAACGGACGATCATTGCAAGGCGGTTTCACAAGGATTTGGTCTTGATCTACCGCCAACCTCAGCCTCGATCCATTTATTCTTTGAACATGAACAAAAACCCGCTTCGGAGTAGATAGTCGCGGTAACGATGTAGGGACCTTATGGTCTTCGAACAGGCGAAGTGCAAGTTGATTCGTACAGTACTTCATTAGGATGTATAGACTCGTGATATCTGCCGTATTGTACCGGACCAATTGCGCTAAGGCATCAATATCACCACGAACATAGCGAGCCCACAACACTGTGGCCATCAATCCATTAGTGGCCCGAATCTCTTTGGCACGTCTCATGCCGAACTTCAGTTCAATCTCTTTTAACCCACCAGTATGACCAATTCTTTTCAGAAGCCACCGTAGATCGAGATGTACTGGAGGAAGCCGGAGAGAAGGAAGCTTAGTCTTTAGGAAAGGTAGGTCGAATAACGTCCCGTTAAAAGTGACGACAATGTCATAAGGAGCGAGAGCATCCGAGAGTTGATGCAGATTATGGCCTGCCAAAAAAGTCTTACATTTCGCTCCGTCATAGAGGCCGACGAGTGTGACTTCATCATAATAAGGAGAGAGCCCTGTTGTTTCGATATCAAGGAAAACAGTCTTTGAATGGAAATGAGAATACAGCCGCCACCATTCCCTTCTCGGAAGGTGTGTTGAAAAAAAAGCTGCATCGCCCCTGCTTAATGCATTCAGCGATTGCTCAAGAAAGTAGGGAATCTTGTCTCGGAATCGAAGGCGGGCTAATGCTCTCTCAGAGGACTTTAGGAATTCGTGCCACGATAAAATACCATTTCGCCAAAAGGACCGTTCCGTCGCAAGGCCAACACCAGGAACGTGCACGAATGTTCTTGGCAGGACCTCAGTGGGCACAGACACTATTTTTGCTCCACCCACAGATAGCCAGTGAATAGCGTCTTAGACCTGGTCGGCGACTATAGGATAAATGGCTTAATGAAGTAAAGGGTGCGATCTGCCTCGCCAAGTGCTTTGATCTCTTCACTCGACCGGCGGCACTGGCCGGGGAGCGGATTCAATCGGTTCCAGCAGTGTCAGATCTTTGTCGGACGTGATGCCTAATTCTCTGAACTTTCTGGCCGCCGGCAGAATCCGGGTCTCCAGCGATCCCACCGCCTTGTTGTATGCCTGCACGCTTTTCCCGAGCGCTTGCCCGACGGTTTCCAAGTGCTCGGCCAGGATTGCCATGCGCTCATACAGGTCCTTGCCAAGTTGTCCTGTTTGTTGAGCGCTCTCGCTTAATTGTTCCTGCCGCCACCCATAGGCCGCCGCGTGCAGTAACGCAATCAGCGTATTCGGTGTCGCAAGGATGACGCGCCGCGCATACCCCTCTTCGCTCAGCTTGGCATCCTGCTCCAGCGCGGCGGCGAGGAAGTGCTCGCCCGGCAGAAAGAGCACGACGATTTCGGGCGTCTGGGAAAATTGGTTCCAGTACGCCTTGCCGCTCAATTGCTCCATTCGCATCCGGACCTGCGCCGCATGCCGGCGCAATCGCTCTTGCCGCTGGACATCATCGAGCGCTTCATGCGCTTCAAGATAGGCCGACAACACGGCTTTCGCGTCCACCACAATCTGGCGACCGCCCGGCAGGCGAATGATCATGTCCGGCCGAAGGCGACCGTCGTCGGTTTCGATGCTCTCCTGCTCGACAAAATCGCAATGCGCCACCATCCCCGCCAACTCCGCCACACGCTTCAACGTGATTTCGCCCCATCGACCCCGGACGTTCGGCGCGCGCAAGGCGTTGACCAGGTTGCCGGTCTCTTGTTGCAGTCGCTGATGCGATTCGGTCAATTGTTTGAGATGCTGGTCCAGTCCTCCGTACGCCGCTTGACGCGAATTCTCCAGGAGCCGCACCTGCTCGTCATAGCGTGTGAGCGAATCATGGAGCGGCTTGACGAGCTCATCAATGGCTTGTTGGCGCCGGGCAAGGTCTCCCGTGGCATTCACGTGAAGCGTTTCAAACGAAGCCTTCGCCAGATCGAGAAACACTTCGTTGTTCGTCTTGAGCGCCTCGCCCGACACGGCTTTAAAACTCTCGACCAGGTCTTGGCGCGCTTGCGCAAGGAGCGTCTTCTGCTCCTGCACATTCTTGACGGCTTCCTCGACCCTGGTCTCCGCCACCGCTTGCGCATATTGCGCCTCAGTCAGGGTCTGCCGAACAGTTAATAATTCTACCCGCGCCGTCATGACCTGCTTCCGGAGCTCGGCGGTTTCCACTTCCGCGCGCTCGGCGCGTTCGGCGGACTCGATGAGACGGGCTTGCACCTCGCTGCGCAGGCGCGCCGCGGTCCAGAACCCCGCGATGAGGGCGCCGAGGCAGAGCCCGATTCCCACCCCGATCGATAATGACGTGACGTCAACCATGTGCCGGTTCCCGAAAGACGAATGCCGCGCCGTCATCCAGTCGAGCAAGAGTACGGGAACGCCTTCCAGGCGTCAAGGAATCAAAAAGTACGTGGCATTCTGCTAGAATAGGCCGTCCTACACCCGGAGAATCGGCATGGAGCGAATGGTGATGACCGGGCTGGTCGGCGCGATCATCCTCTCGTGTGCGCTTCGGACTCAAGCCGGCGCCTTCCCTATCGGCGCCGCCGCGTGGTCCGACGTTCAGTGGGCCCAGCACTGCCGGCACGTGCGAACCACGTACAACCCGGATAGTCTTCTGCGCATGGATAGTCTCACCCTCACGCAGGACGATCCTCGGTTTCTCGACTTTCTGTATTGGATCTGGGCGAACAAAATTATCGAACATCAGGTAGAGCAGATCGGAGGGACGGAATGGAGCGGCCCTTCAACCGGTGTCATCTTCCACTGGGCACCCGGGTCTCGATGGGAAACCCACACGGTCGTGCCGTTAGACCATGCCATTCATCATATTGCCGGTGAGCATCAGTGGCAAGACACGATGTTTAAGGATTTCTTCGAGATGTTTGGTCCTATCGGGGGCGTGAACATCGGCGAGCGCCTGTCCATGGACCGGCCGCCGACCTGGGCTCAATTCCTCCAGCATATCGGCGGTCCCGAAAGCCCCTACTACCGCTATGTCTTCCACCAAGAGAGCGCGATCGATCCGGCCAGGCGCGTGGTGAGACTGATCGGAGGGCAAGGCGTCGTCTTCGAATATACCTATGATCGATACCTCAGGGAGATCAAAGAAGTCTTGACCGATTGTAAGGCCTACCAGTTTTTCGAACTCTACGATCGTTACGGCAAGGGCTTCGCCTCACAGGCCGGCTGGGCCGGCCAACCCGTGCCTGCGCAGTGAGATTTCTGTTGGAACACGCCCGGCTTTCGAAGGTCCGTTCACCCACAATGAAGGAGATGATGATGGTACGAGTGGTCACATTCGTGTTTTGCCTCTGCAGCCTTGCGGGCATCTTCGGCTCGGCTGGGGCGGCTGACCGGGACACGCTCCTGTCGGATCCGGGGGTGTACGGCACCTTTGCGGTCTTTCAGATCGACGACGAGTGGTGGTCGATCGACAAGGCGGCCAGAAGCACGGCCGCATCGACGGTCAAGGAGGTATTCCAAAAGCACGCCGGCAAGGTCGCCATCGACACGTATTTGACCCGCGGGTTGTCGGACCGGGCCGATTTCTTTCTTCGCCTTCATTCCAGAGAGATGATCGATAACCAGAACGTGCTGTTGGATCTGATGGCGACACCGATGGGGAGACACCTGACGAATACCACGACGTTGAACGGCATCACCCAAAAGGTGAATTACGTGCCCGGCTTTCCGGAGGAGCTGAAAGCGGCTCTCAAGGCGCCGACGGAAACGGGACCCAAGCCGTATGCGATCGTGATCCCCATTCGGAAAGACGCGGAATGGTGGCTGTTGGATCAGGCCACACGAACCAATCTGATGAAAGAACATACAGAGGCGAGCCTGCCCTACCTGAAGACGGTGAAGCGCAAACTGTATCATTCCAGCGGGCTGGATGATCTGGACTTCATCACCTATTTTGAAACCGCGAAGCTGGACGGTTTTCACAACCTGGTCCTGGCTCTTGAGCAGGTGAAAGGAAATCGCCACAACCGGCGGTTCGGCAATCCGACGCTTCTGGGCACTATTCGGACATGGGATGAGATCCTGAACGTTTTGACGCGGTAATGGAATCTGGCGCGCGGTTCGCGTTAGCGTTCTCGAGATCCGTGCGGAAAAGGCTTCGGAGGAAGAACCATGCGGGAGTTTTCAGGAAACGCGATGCCGTCTATTCTGTATCTCCGTTCAAATTCGGTCTACCGCGCTGGAGGTTTGCCAGCATCCATTCAACACGCGACGCTTCCGGTTTCGTACCAAGAAAGAGTTCGGGCGGCTCATAGTAGAAGTTCGCGAGGAGCTTCTCATCGACGACGGCTAAAGGATGGGTTTTCAGCACGTCGCGTTGAAGTTGGACCGTAAATTTGGTCCGGTTGTATTGGCAGAGACTAACGGCTCGCCATTTCGAATGCCACTTGTTGATAATCGCCTCATACTCGATCAATCCTTCGCACCCTACGCTCAAGGCCCATGTCATCTCGCACGCGAATCGAAGCCCACGGAACCCCTGTTGAATCGCTTGATTGATCAGCTTGTCCATGAATTCAACCATGATGGGCGGCTCAAATCGGCCATACCGGAGAAAGGTGTCGTACTTTGTTAGAAAATGCAAAGCGCCTTGTCCGCTGAGAGCCCGCACGTCAATGCCGTGCTCGTTCAAAGCCGTCTCAACCGCCTCGATCGTCTGTTCATCCGCGACATACAGGCAACGCTCGCGCCGCGTCAAGCCTTCCTGAAAGAACGGGATAACCGTCGCCATCTGTTCCGCCGTATTGTTGTACAGAAGACAGC
>JBOHOS010000247.1:0-2494 GCA_050731295.1 Nitrospiraceae bacterium
GCGGACCAGATCGGAAAAACTTTAAGCGAGATCCTTACGCGCGCGAATTGACCACACCTGAAACACATCCCGGCACATTTGCGTATCCCGCCTGTAACTGCATTGTCCGCAGGCCCGACGGTTACTCATGGCGGGTGACGGATTTTCGGCCGCCGGCTTTCAACAATCTCGTCATCTACGAACTACACATTGGGACGTTCTTTGCCATCGATCAAGGGGGACATGACCGGCGTGGGATGAGAGGAGGGCAATACTTGGATGTGCTGGACCGTGTGGTCCATCTGAGAGATTTGGGTGTGAACGCGATCGAGCTGTTACCCATTCATGAATTCGCAAGTCCAATCAGCAGAGGCTACGACGGCGTGGACCTCTTTTCTCCCGAAATGGATTACGCGGAGAGCAGTCCCGCAGAACTGGCCCACTATCTGACCAAGGTCAACAAGCTCTTCCGGGATCGCGGCGCACGTGAACTGGACCCGTCTGAAATCCGGACGTCGGTCAATCAGCTCAAAATCCTTATCGACGTCTGTCATCTTTATGGATTGGCTGTCCTGTTTGACGTGGTCTATAACCACGCCGGGGGCGCCGTGAAAGGACAGACAAGCGGCTTGTGGTTCTTCGATGAAATGCCGGGGCCTAACCCGAATGACAGCCTTTACTTCATGGATAAAGAGCATGCCGGAGGTCCCGTTTTCGCGTTTTGGAATGAAGACGTTCAGGGGTTTCTCATCAATAATGCTCGGTTCTTTATCCAGGAATACAAGGTCGACGGGCTACGCTATGATCAGGTGACGGTCATCGACGAGCATGGTGGATGGTTCTTCGCGCAAAAGCTCGCTGAGAAGGCCCGCGAAGTCGATACTCGTAAGCCGCATATTTCAGAATTTTGGCTCGGGGAACGCTTTAAGGGTGTGCGCCGGCCGCCGGACGGGCTCGGCTTCGATGCCAACTGGCACGATGGATTGCGTGATGTGATCCGTAGGATGATCGGCCAGGCTGCAGGCGGTGTGAGCGCCCCTGTGCACCTCGATGAATTAGCAGGAACACTCCGCCATGGCCCCTTCAATTTCCCATTCCGCTGGCAGGTGGTCGAGTATATCGAGAGTCATGACGTTGTTGATGTCGAACATGGGGACCGGCAGCCGCGCATCCCAAGGCTGGCCGATTTCACCAATGCCCATTCATGGTATGCGACCAGCCGATCAAGGGTCGCTGCGGGTCTGCTGCTGACCGCCCCCGGTATTCCGATGCTGTTTATGGGACAGGAATTTTTGGAAGACAAGTTCTGGACCGACAACGACGCGTTCCATCCCGGGCACTTGATTTACTGGGAAGGGCTCGAGACGAACAAGACCATGAAAGACTATTTTCAGTTCATGAAGGAGCTCGTCTGGCTTCGTCGCCGGCACCCCGCATTGCGTGGCGAGTCGATCAAAGTGTTCTATGTCCACGAGGTTGACAGAATCATCGCCTTTCATCGTTGGATTGAAGGGTTCGGACGCGACGTGGTTATTGTGTGCAGTCTCAATGAGTCGACGTTTTGGTCGTACGATGTAGGTTTCCCTCAACCGGGCCAATGGCTCGAGGTCTTCAACAGTGATGTGTATGAAAACTGGGTCAATCCATCGACCGCCGGCAATGGGGGCAGCATTATCGCAGGCGGTCCAGGAAGGCACGGCCTGCCGTCATCGGCGACCATCGTCATTCCCGCGAACAGCATTGTGGTTTTTGCCAAAGATCATGGCGATTAGCAGCTCTAAAGCGTGGACCGTTTTCTCAGAGTCCGAGCGCGGACTTCGTCTCATGGAGTGTTGTCGTCTCAGAGTGAAGGACATCGACTTCACCCAAATCAAATCATGGTTCGAGCCGGTAAAGGAAACAGGGACCGCTCTACGAGGCTTCCTGCCGCAGTCAAAGAACCCCTGATCAGGAACCTTGAGCTAATGAGACGGCAATACCAGCATGACATGGAGGTGGGGTTAGGTCGTGTCGTTTTGCCGAATGCGTCGGATCGCAAATATCCACATGCAGGCAAGTAAATGGGTTTTCCCTGCTTCCAAGCTCTATCGGGATCGGCAGTCCGGTGAGCAGAAACGGCATCATCTCCATGAATCCGCCTTGCAGCGGGCGGTCAAAGAAGCCGTTCGGGGAACCGGGATCTCCAAACCGCCAGTTGCCACACCTTCCGGCATTCGTTTGCCCCCCATTTGCGTGAGGACCGCTATGATATTCGGACGATCCAAGAACGGTTGGGCCATAAGGACGTCAGCACGACCATGATCTAGGCGCATGTCCTCAATCGAGGCGGACATTGGGAAGCCAGCCCAGCAGACCGCCTTTGATTGCCATGGATCGGTCCGGGATAGGCTGCGGGCTGATAGCCGGATAGACTGCGGGATTCGCAGTCTATCCCAGTAGGCGAAACAGAACGAAATCTTGAATACGTGTTGGATGCGCAAGTAGACTTCCCTTCCAGTGGAGTGCTCAGGCTGCC
>JBOHOS010000248.1:0-1547 GCA_050731295.1 Nitrospiraceae bacterium
GCACCCGGACGATCAAGGTCAGTGTCCGGCTGATCGCCGCCACCAATCATGACCTGGCCCGCATGGCGGCGGAGAAACGGTTTCGCAGCGACCTGTATTACCGGTTGAACGTGTTTCCCATCACCATGCCTCCGCTGCGCGACCGGGTCGGAGACATTCCCCTGCTCGCGCGCTACTTCGCCCAGCACTACGCTCGGCGCATGAATAAAGAAATCACCGCGATTCCGACCAAGGCGATGGAAGCGCTTTCCCGACACCCATGGCCCGAGAATGTCCGGGAGCTCGAAAATTTTATCGAGCGGGTCGTGATCCTCACGCAAGGGTCCGAACTCAGGGTACCCATCACCGAACTGAAAAGTTCGATTGCCCACGCGCCTCGGCAGGCCACCACCCTCTCTGACGCCGAGCGCGATCACATCCTGCATGCCCTCCGTGAATCAAACTGGATCATCGGCGGGCCGTCCGGCGCCGCCGCCCGACTCGGGATGAAGCGCACCACCCTCAATTCGAAGATGCACAAACTCGGGATCGTCCGTCCCCGCTGATTCACAATGCCGTGATGGCAAATTTTCTTGCCCGATCCATGAGTTTTTCAAGCAGGTTTTGTCCGCACTACGGTCGCACGCGCAGAAACACCCGCTCCGTCCAGACTTCAAGTACTGATGGTTCAGCCTGGACAGTATCGCTTTCGATAACACTCAGTCTTCTCTCAGATACGGTCCCCTCTCTTAAAGCAGGCTCTTCGAAAATACGTCCATTCTTATCTATTAAGAATTCGGGCAGTTCGCCGCTCTGATGTCCAAGGCACGCACCTTGCGCATCGGTCCGAATGATCGCCCGTCCGGCTGAATCGCCGGCTGGTTGGCCGCTGGGAAGATCGGGAAGAAGGGTGAAAGCTCATCTCCGCCTCATGCCAAAACGAAAGGAGAGTCCCATGAAACCCAAGTTTTTCCTTCATTCGATGGTATTCGTTGTGAGTGCTCTGCTTTGCTCGGTTGATCGTTCATTTCCTGAATCCTTCGAGCCTCAACAGGAGCATGGCGTGGATCGTCCTGGCGCTGATTATCGCAATTTCGACTTAGAGGCCTCCAATCCAAAGGTCTGTCGTTCGGCGTGCGCCGATGACAAGCAATGCCGCGCCTGGACGTATGTCAAGCCTGGCGTCCAAGGGTCAAAGGCTCGATGCTGGCTCAAGACAATCGCACCGACTCCACGGGTCAATTCCTGTTGCACGTCCGGTGCGATCAACGTGCTGCGGGAAATTCAGGCTTGCCGCGACATCGACCACGCCGAAGGAAAAGGACCGGTGACCTGTGTGGGACCCGGCGGTCGGGATTTCGGGAAAGCGGGGAAAACCTTTAAGAAAGGAGATAAGGTCATCATATTGGCTCGGTTCCGCAGGCTCCACCTCGGGGATAAAAAACTCAGCGCGGTCTATTCGCGCGCGCAAAGCGGGAAGTTTGTGAATTTTTCAGAGAATAAGAAGGTATTGAAGTTCAAGAATGAAAGCGAATCCTGGGCGTATTGGTTTCCCGCGCACTTTACAG
>JBOHOS010000249.1:0-5992 GCA_050731295.1 Nitrospiraceae bacterium
TAATTTATTTATACAGACGCCAATCCGTACGGACTACATTCGTGCCGCCGATGTAAAGGTGCCATGACTATCCTTGTCGTCGATGATTCAGCAGATGACCTCTTATTAATTCGATCGTTCCTCCAGCATGCAGGGCATGAAGTTCTGACCGACAAGTCAATGAAGGAGGCCCTGAAGCGATTGTTGAACAAGACGGGGGCATCCCAGGGAATCGATCTGATTTTGCTCGATGTTGTTATGCCGGAAGATGACGGACTCCGTGCATGCCGATACATTAAATCGATCAAGGAACTTAAGGAGATTCCCATCATCATGCTTTCCGCTGAGACGGAACCCGGCAACATACAGCTGGCCTTTACCCAAGGGGCCGTGGATTACATTCGAAAGCCCATCATTAAAGGCGAGTTGCTCGCTCGAGTGCGTTTAGTGCTGAAACTTCAGGAAGAGATGCGCTTGCGCCACGCGCAGGCTGAGCGATTACAAGAAGTGACCGCACAGCTTGAAGATCTTCAGAAGCTTTCCGGCGTGGATCCCTTAACCGGGCTGCTTACTTGGGAACGCTTTGATGAACTGTTCTGCCAAGAATGGGTACGGGCGTTACATGAAGATATGCCTATCACGTTACTGATGTTCGCGGTCGCGGAGTTTAAGAGCTTCAATGAGGCGTATGGCTATATCACCGGTGATGAGTGCTTGCATCGGGTAGCCAATGCCGCGAAACAGAGTTTGACGGGAAGGAGACAGATCGTGGCTCGGTATAGAGGCGCTGAATTTATTGCCCTGCTCCCTGAATTAGGCGCAGAAGAGGCGAACTCTATTTCTGACGCGCTGCGAAAGAACGTCGAGAGCTTAGAATTAGCGCTTCTCCTTCACGTTGGAGTCGCCACTGCTGACGCACCGGCGACTACTTCCCGCCTCGCCCTCCTGGCTCAGGCAAAAGAAGCCCTGTTGCGGGCAAAAGATTAGGACCGCCATACAGTCCTCCTCACTGATCCTTACACCGCGCCCTCACTGCTTCTGATACCGTATCGGTTTAGCATATGTCAGGTTGAAGTATTAGGCCAAAGCACAAGCCAACCGTAGCTAGCTTGTTGGAATCCGGAGAGGCTAGCGCAATGCAATTGGACTCGACTTTGGCTTTTATCTTTTTTGAACGCTCCAGTTAACAAGAGGGGGGACTATGCGACAAGTCAGAGTTCTAGCTCTAGCCTTCGCTTTAGTGCTCACCGTAGGTATCACGGCTCATGCCGCCATGGTAGCGCCAGATGAGTCAGCACCTCAAGAAGAAGCTGGAGACCAACCATCAGTGACAGAGGGCGCTAAGGTCACAATTGCATTCACGATTGCCATCCCCGAAGTGAACGAGGTTATAACGGGTAACGTGAGCGAATATGTTGCTGGCGAGGATGAGGTCATTCCCGCGTTGGAGAAAGAATTGATGGGGCTGAAGCCGGGGGAACACAAGCACGTGGACTTGGCTCCGGAGGAAGCTTTTGGACCACACGATGAAACGAAGATGATGAGGATCAGCAGGAAAATGCTTCCCCCCACCGCACAGAGCGGAGTCATCTATGAAACTCCTCACGGTGATCCGTTTACCGTTGTGGCTCTTTCGGACGACACTGCGGTCGTAGATTTCAATCATCCGTTGGCTGGCAAACATCTCGTTCTGGATGTTGAGGTCCTGAGCGTGGAACACCACCGTGAGGAAGTTCAGCTTTGATAGGACGGGAACGCCCCTGGGCTCCACCGGCGCTTGTGTTTTAGCGTGAACCATTGAGCAACTCTTTGCCTGAGTTGCTTCACCGTGAAGGGGATAATTATGGAACGGGCGAAACTCGGCGATACTGTGCGAGTGCATTACACGGGAAAGCTGGAAGATGGCACCGTATTCGACTCTTCTCATGGTCAGAAAGCACTGGAATTTACCCTGGGAACCAGCGATCTGATGCGGGGATTTCACCAAGCCGTCTTGGGTATGAGAACAGGAGAATCGAAGACGGAACGTATTCCCAGCGAACACGCCTATGGACGGCACGAAGAGGACCGCTGTATCACAGTCGACAGGGCAATGTTTTTGTCAGAGGGGGTCACTCCCGAAGCAGGGATGCAATTGGAGGTCGGCGGCCCTGATGGAGAGGTCATTCCTGCGCGCGTCGTGGAAGTTTCTGAGAGCGGCGTGACACTTGATGCCAACCATCCGCTCGCTGGAAAAGACCTTGTGTTTGACATCAGCTTGGTGGAAATTGTGGCAAACTAGTTTTCTCGTAACCGCCTTGCTGAGTAGACCTTGGGAAACGCCAGGTCTTTACGGTGATCATTCTACGAAGGTCATTGTGGCTTGTTCGTATGAGTTCTCACTTGTCTTCTCTGTGCTAGGGCGTGACCACTCCCCACACATACAGAAGACCACGTTAGCCCTGCCCTTTCTTCGGTCATGAAACCGAGGGTCCCTGCCTTCTCCGTGTAGTTCCGCACGCGATCCCCTTTTGGATGGAACAGCCGCATCGGCTGGAGTTAAAACTCAGCAATCGTCCGGGTGACCCACAGCACTCACTTCACAAGCCAGAGCGCGCGTGCTTGATACAGGACAGCCCCCTCTTGAAATCCGTTACTCTTTGCTAAACGCCTTCCTATTGTCACCCAACAATCCCGCTAACAGCGAGCTGAACTCCATCGGGACAATGAACTTCGTAGAAGGACTCGCGCCCATTACCTTCAACGTTTCGAGATATTGCAAGCTCATGGTTTTGGCGTCCACCTCACGGGCTACTTCAAAGATCTTTCCCAAAGCAAGCGAGAATCCTTCCGCCCGCAAGATTGCAGCCTGGCGGTCCCCTTCGGCTTTCAGGATCGCCGCCTGTTTGTCTCCCTCCGCCACTGCAATAGCCGCCTGCTTTCTTCCTTCCGCCTCAGTGACCGTAGCCCGGCGGCTCCGCTCCGCCGACATCTGACGCGTCATCGCCTCCTGCACTTCTTTGGGCGGCGTGATTTCTCGGATTTCGACGGTGGTGATTTTGACGCCCCAGCGCTGCGTCACCTCATCCATTTTTGCCTGCAAGATGTGGTTGATTTGATCGCGTTTGGCTAGCACGTCGTCCAGGGGAATGTCCCCCACAACGGCCCGCAACGTGGTGGTGGCAATACCCTGAGAGGCGCCCGCAAAGTCTTGCACCTGAACCACACTGGCGATCGGATCGAGCACTCTCGAATAAATCAGAAAGTCGATCGAGATCGGCGCGTTGTCCCTGGTGATGCAGGTCTGGTGTGGAACCTCGAAGTACGTTTCACGAAGATCGACCCAAATAGGTCGGTCGATGAGAGGGATGATCAGGACTAGGCCAGGTCCCTGGGCTTTTGGCAGAACTTTGCCAAGCCGAAGAACGACAATACGCTGATACTCCGGGACGATTTTGATTGAGAGCGCCAACAGGACCACAACCACCGCGAGTCCAATTGTCAGAGAAAGAGCCATACAAACCTCCTTTACTTCATGGGATCTCGGGTAACGGCGGTGGTACCGACAAATATTACGTTGTAGGAACGGTACGCTTGGGAGACCTGAGCTGTCTACCAAAATTAGGCATGTTGGATGCACCTATCGTTTCGCTAAACGGCTTCAGAAGCGTTTCTTCTTGAACTCATGGGTAAGGACGAGTCAACGCTCTTAAAAAATAGGACCTTGGCTTGCTGGCGCTGAAACGGTTTCTGAACTCGAAATTCTAAAGCACAGAAGGGGTTCGTGTGAAGATTGGTTTTACAAACGAAAAGATGTGGGTGAGTGCGGGGAGATTTTAGAGTTTTCCCATTACGTAACTGAGCCAGACTGCCGTGCTTGGAACTGGCCCCTAATTGAATTTTGTTTGTTTATTTTTGAAAGTTAAGCTGGACTTAGCTGCGACGATCTGCGCGCCATATAAACCGCCAAACTAGCGCAACAATGACCAATGCCTTCGCACCCCAGGTCTAGGAGATAGATACCGGCAATCAGTCACAAAACTCCCAATCTCCTCACGTGCCGATATGTTTTTTCACAATGTCCGAATCCTTGATCATGGGATCATCCGGCGCGAGTTCGATCGCCTTTTTGAATGATCCCGTGGCTTCATCATGTTTGCCCATCTTGTCCTGAGTAAGGCCAAGATTGTAGTGCGCCGCGGGTGAATTCGGGTCGGCTTTGACCGCCTTGCGAAAATGTTCGGCCGCAACGTCCCAGTGGCCCTGCTGGTAATGTCCCACGCCCTCATCATTGTCCATACGTGCGGCAGAACTTGGTGGGGTGACTAGAGGGGCGTCTGGACCAGTCCCAGCTCGCTTTGCACCGCCATCCGTTGAGCCTGAGTCACAGGCTATGAGGGTGGTAAGCATAAACAGAGCAAGCGCCACTATGAAAGAACGCTGTTTCATTTAATCCTCCTCGTAGTTCACCGTCGGAAGTCGGAGCGATGACCGCTGCGAAGTCGGGACGCCCCCGAAGTTGATGCTCCCGAGCACGCTGTAGGCATCAGCCATCTGTCGCAGACCGTCAATATGCCTCAGCCAGCTGGCGACCTGGCTCCAACTGGCGAAAGTGAGGGTCACCTCCGAATATTTACGAACAGACGTCGACTTTCCACAGCCGAGACAATTTTTACAATCTTGGTAATGCGTTCGTCTGGACCCAGTTCAACGGTTACACGATCGCCTTTGGCTAATCCCTGCAGAATGTCTGCATTGGCCACAGGAAGCGTCCAGGTATCTCCTGCGACCGTATGAATGGTGAGGCGCTGCCCCGCCTGATCAATCGCTTCGATGGTGCAGCTCGTCAGCGTGGTCCCAAAAGCGGCTGCCCTTGGAAATACCATCAGGAAGAACAGCAGGCTGACGAATGTGAGTGTGATCGTGCGCGAGTTCATGATGTCCCCCTCCTCTTTACTAAGAACAGTTTGGATTGAACTTCAGCACGGACACTGAATCCCATTGAACCAATAGAAAAACCAGATCGCCGTCGCAGCGGTGATGTAGAAAATCATCTTCCCCAGTTTCGTCTCCCACTCTGGAACTTGGCGCTCTTGTTGGAGACCCCTTTCCATCCTCTCACCCTTCCCGTAAATTTTTTGGGCGCTAGCGGAGTCCATATCAGACCTCCTTTCTTGCTTCCCTTTCACTCATCTGGCTTTCAGTGTGGATAAGTACCTGCTCTAGGGTTTGCACCATCAGTTCTTGCATCGCCTTTCATCCACGACCGCGTTTATTGGAGCTAGCCGAAAGTTAAGACTGCGTTGTTCTTTTACCAGCCTAATCCGGAGGGGAAGGAAACGGTGAGAATGTTCCTCCCCCCTTTAATTTTCTGAGTGACGTGATTACTTCGGCATTCGAGTGGCTTCGTTCACAGCGGCCTCATTTTTTATGTTGGTCGGAAGTCGCTCCGCGCCGTGCGACTTCAGAACTCAATGATCATCGGGAGTGATCGGTGGCCGAGAAAAAAAGCCGATGCAATCCTGACAACGCTTAAGGAAGACCTTGGGAATGGGATAGTAGGAAAATCCTAAGATACCCATTTATCATCCTAGACCGCATGGACATTGAGCGCTATCAGGCAAACACGCATGGAGCTGCAAGGAATCGGATTACGTATCGCAGTCAGATCGAAAAGATTGGGATGAATAAATTCAATTCAACTCATTCATAATCAATGGCGAGTTAGAGTCAAGCGAGTTTGGGGGTGGGTGCGTGAACAATTTCAGAACTTCTACTAACCGAACCAGGCTTGCCTAATATGGTGTCCGTAAATAAAAAACCAATTAGGTAACCGTACTTGAAACCGAACCAATTCCTTTTCTCATTTGTAAATTAATACAGCAAAAAGGGGGCCCGTTCGGACGGAACGGAACCCCTTTCGTGCGCCATCGGCGATCGGCGCGGAAGTACATTCATTTCCCCACGCGTGCGAACCACAGTTCGTCTGGTCGTGAGAGTTCCGCGGAACTCCCGTGAGACTCAAGCCTCACTC
>JBOHOS010000250.1:0-1876 GCA_050731295.1 Nitrospiraceae bacterium
CTAAAGAGGGTAAAGATCATGTCGGGCGAGGGGAACCGCCGGATGCCCAAGAGCCGGGGGAGCAGTGGATCCCGACCGCGTGAAATGCTCGAAGCGCTCGACACCCAGGGCCAGTCCATAGAACCAGCAGAGCAGCACGTCCACGGCGGGGATCTGATTGTTCGACCGCTTGCCGAAGGGGGCCAGCACCGGGGTCAAGCAGGCGCGCAGCCCGATCAGTTCAAAGTACAGCCGGAGCAGGATGGTGCCGGCCCAGACGGTAATCGGATGATCGGTGAACGCGAAGTGGATCTTCGGATAGAACGGTGAGGCGCCGGACCGACGAGTTCGCATGCCAACCTCCTGGAAGTCCATGAGAAGGTGGCCACGCATTCTACATCAACAAGGGTCAACTGCGGAATCCAGGTTCATCACAGAAAGCTCGAATCCTCCTAAGGCGTACTCACTCCTCCCTTCGTAGAGTTGAACCACAAACACGGTCAAGAGACACTGAAAACAGACTGTCCGTTTGTCTCAGTAACGGGAGGTGGCCCATGAGTCTCGCACCCCAACGTTGGACCACATCGACCGATCGAAGCGAAAATCCGGCATGCTGGCGGCAACAGAATATGGAGACAGGCCTGTTGTGGCTTGCCGGCCTTCTTATCTCAGTCGCCTTTCTGTGGCCACTTGTCTTTATCGGGATTGTCGCGA
The DNA here is from genome assembly GCA_050731295.1 of Nitrospiraceae bacterium. Lineage (GTDB taxonomy): Bacteria > Nitrospirota > Nitrospiria > Nitrospirales > Nitrospiraceae > JBOHOS01. The sequence goes on from JBOHOS010000250.1 coordinate 694, forward strand.
CGTTTTACTGGCCACGTATCCTGGGGTGGTAGGAAACGACGGATCGTTCAGTCAAATTAGGCTACTTCGGCGCTTTTCATGGCCACTGACCATGCACCGTTCCCACGACGCCTGGAGGGGTTACGACTTCAGTCCAATTGCATCGCTCATGTGTCGTGATCACACACATCCTTTCAACGAGTTGAGTGAAACTCGAGGCCATGAGCACCGATCAATACGAGATACGACGCCACCGACCTTGGCTCCAACTTTAAGCGGAAAAGAAGAATGCTGGATTGGCTTGCCGTCGATGTGGAGCAATCGTCCGATATTGCGAAAGTGGTGGTGTGGGTCCCAGGCGCTGGCGACGCGAGGCTGGTCAGCGGGAATTGGAAGGATGTCTGTGATCTTCACAGCTCATGGGAGAAACGCATAGTGGAGGTAGTTTGCTGGAGGCGAGTTATAGTCAGAAGTTGTGGAACGAGGGTGAATAGGTGGCGTACCTTTCTGGGTGGGTTCAAACCCATCACGCCGGCTGGCAGGCCGGGGAAAGGCACGCCAATGATGACAATAGTCCGAACGGACGAAGGAGCGCAAGCGAATGAGAAGGAAATCGCCGTCACGCTGGACGACCTGGCGCGAGAGGGTGCCCGCCGCATGATCCTGGCGGCATGGGACGTGGAGGTGGCGGAGTATCTGGCCCGTCATCGCGCGGTCCGTGATGAGCGCGGCCATGCCGTGGTCGTCCGCAACGGGCAGGCGCGTCCCCGTCGCCTCACCGTGGGATCAGGGACCGTCACGATGGCCGCGCCTCGGGTCAATGATCAGCGCGTGCGGCACGGTGTCCGGCAGAAGTGTACCAGCCAGATCCTGCCGCCCTATCTACGCCGCTCGCCCCAGGTGAGCGCGGTCCTGCCGCTCCTCTATCTGCATGGTCTGTCGACCGGGGACTTCCGAGAAGCCCTGCCGGTGCTGCTCGGGGAAGACGCGGCGGGACTGTCGCCGGCGGCGATCACCCGCCAGACGGCCATGTGGCGGACGGAGTACGAGCAATGGCGTCGTCGCTCCCTCGCCGATCGCGACTTCATCTATATCTGGGTGGATGGGGTCCATTTCACCATCCGGTTGGAGGAAGATCGCCTGGCCGTCTTCGTCGTCATCGGCGCCCGACCCGACGGGACCAAGGAGGTGCTCGCGATCGAGG
>JBOHOS010000251.1:0-3254 GCA_050731295.1 Nitrospiraceae bacterium
CCGTGAAGAAGGTATCTTTTTCAGATTGTCGTCGCTCTTTCGCGTCTCTAGAGGTCGCCAACTTCTGCTCAAATGTTTTCATGATGGATTCTAAACGTGATTTATCCTCTGCTTTCATTTCTTCATCTCCTTCATTCCGGCAGGAGGTGCTCGGTCGCGGCCACTAAAGCACCGAGGCCTCTCATAACTCTTACCTCCGTTCGAAGCTTTTCCGCAAGTGGCATGGGCAGCTTGTTTAGATTCCTTGACGGAGAGATCGCAACGCAGCGACTGTTCATCGATTCTCGTTCCTTCCTCTCCCGCAACGATAATGTTGTGAATGTTATAATCCATGCTATCCTTGTTGTCCTTTGGAACCGGTATGATCAGGATCATGACTGCGGCGGCAGGGCTCGCGCTTTTCGGTATGGCGGCCGGGGGTCTTCAGGAGAATCCGGCGGTCGCGTCCGAGGCCGTGTCGATTCACATCGATCTTGTTGCGCCGGAGCCAAGCGCGCCTGTCGATCATCAGACTGAATCCTTTCCGGAGCCCGAGCAGGGCTCGCTACGGCCTCAGACGAGCCCAGAATCCTCCGGCACGCAACCAACTGATACGGCGCCGGCCGAGGCCGAGCCGGCCTCCGGTCTGCTCCCTGCCGCGTCAGGCGATCTCATCGGCACGATTGTGCAATTGCGGGACGCGCTTCGCCTGCGACCCGACTCGGTCACGGCGCGCCTCGACCTGGGGTCGGCCCTCTATCAGATCGGGGACATCGACAGCGCGATCGAGATCTATCGTGAGGCGGTTCGGCGTGAGCCTGACCTCGTGGAGGCCCGCATGCAATTGGCAACCGCGCTCATGGCCAAGCATGAGTGAGGCGGCGCGCGTGAAGAACTGCAGGCCGTGCTCGCGCGCCAACCCGATCTCGCGCAGGCGCATTACGGCCTGGGCGCCATCCGGTACACCCTGGGTGATCACGCCGGCGCGATCGAGGCGTATCGGCAGGTGTTACGCCTGCGTCCCGACTATGCGGATGCGCATTACCATTTGGGACTGGTGCTGAAGCTCACCAACCAGGACGAGGCCGCCGCCGCTGAATTTTTGGCGGCCGCCGCATCCGGGCTGCCCCAGGCGCAATATTTCATCGGGTCGGCCTATGCATCGGGAGTCGGCGTCGAACGCGATCTTGCCGCCGCCATCGAGTGGTGGTTCCGAGCCGCCGATCAACACGTGGCGGAAGCCAAAGAAGCCCTGGCGCAACTCCGAGGGGTTGCCCTGGTGAAGGGATCATCCTCCGCAGAGGACGCCCGAGCCGCGCTCGGCGCCTTCGCGGCGTTTCGCAAGTCACTGTGGCGTCGGTTTCCCGACCTGCCTGCCGACGGCGATGACAGCATGGGAGTCAGCCTGCTCAAGCACGGTCGCGGCAAGGACGCCGTTCCGCTTCTCATTCGCGAGGCCGACGCGCTGAGCGATCCGGCTCAGAGCGCGCTCGAGGTTCTCTACGAGCAGGGACTGCCGGGACAGATCGAGCCGCACGATCCACGCATCTTGACATATTGGAAGACCGCGGCTGAAGAAAGTCTGCCGCGCCCACGCCTGGCGCTAGCGCGTATCTACGCTCGCGGGTTGGGCGTTGCCCAGGACTTACCCAAGGCTGCCGGTCTGCTCAAGGGCCTTGCCGGAGATCATGCGAGAGAATTGCTCAAAGAAATTTCGGCCAGACAACACGACGGCGTGCGCGCCGCGCGCAACCCACAGTCGGAACCCGGGCCATCGCCCTAGTGTGCACACATCCTTGCTAGCACCTCGCGTTCGTTCAACAACCGCTCTCGCGAGCCTCATTGCGCTCCTCGCCGTGCTGGCGGCCTGGGGCGTGCGCTTTCTGGCTCCATCGACCTTCAGTGCGCTGGATTGGGCAGCCTACGACATCTGGGTCCAGCATCGGACCGCTCCTCCGGCCAGTCCCTCTCTCGTGCTGATTACCCGCGATGAGGCGGGCGAAGCTCGCTTTGGCACGGAGATGTGGGACCATGCCCTGTTTGCGCGGGTCATCACGGCGCTGGGTCGCGCAGGCGCGACGGTCGTGGGGCTTGATGTCCCAATCGGCGGGACGAGTCCACCGGGGCGGGGCGGCGCGGCCAGCGATGCCATGCTGATCGAGGCCAGCCGATCGACCGGCCGGGTCGTCTATCCGCTGAACATCCGCCTGGCCACGGACGTGAAACGGCCGGTCTCGGGCCTTCCCCATCCAAGCTGGCCGACCATGCCCCGCACGACGCTGAAACGTTTCTCCGAAGCGGCCTGGATCGGCGCGCCGCGTCCTGCGTTGGTGCAGCACGCCGCAGGCATGGGTCACGCGATGATTCCCGCCGACAAGGACGGCGTGGTGCGGCGAGCGCCGCTCTATGTCCGTCTCGAAGATCGCGCCGTGCCGGCATTCGGCATGGCGCTGCTCGCCGCGTCCTTGAAAGTGGCCCCTGAGCAGGTTTCGATCAGAGGGCAAGCCGTCCATCTTCATGAGGCACGCTTCCCCGATGGGACGATGCGGCGCCTTTCCATTCCCATTGATGAGCAGGGCCGGATGCTCATCAGTTACATCGGTCGCGAATCGACGCCCGCCTTCGCATCGACCTCGTTTCTCGACGTGTGGCGAGCCATCGAGCGCGGAGAACCGGACAAGATTCGCGACTGGGTCGCGGGAAAGATCGTCGTGCTGCTTCCCGGCGAGCACAGCGCCGGATCGCGACAGACGCCTTTCGAAGAGGGCGTCTCCGACAGCTTCATTCAACTCAATGTGCTGAATACCTTGCTGACGGAAGCCTGGACGCGCGAGGCGTCTCCGATGGTAAGCGTGTTCGCGGCACTGATTCTGGCCGGGTCCGCCGCATGGCTGTTCTTGTCGGTAAGCGGCGCGATGGGCTTGGCGGCCGTCGTGGCGCTGGCGCTCGGGTACATCGGGGCGGTCGCAGCCGCGCTCTCTATGAGCAGCTTGGTCATTCCCCTCTGGTTTCCGCTGTTCTCTCTCGCCCTGGCCTCCGGCGGGACGACGCTGTGGACGCATCTCACGACCGGGCACCGCGTTCGCCTGCTGGAAAGCCACATAGAGGGCGTGCAGCAAGAGTTGGTCGTCGCTCGTGAAGCGCTGATCTGCCGCGAATCGATTGTCGAAGGCTTGGAGGAAGATCTCGAGGCGACACGGATCGCGGTGGCTCGCTCGGCCGGCAAAGAGCAGGAACTGGTCCGCTCAGCGGAGGCGTTACGGGCGCACCTGGGC
>JBOHOS010000252.1:0-3641 GCA_050731295.1 Nitrospiraceae bacterium
GTACGAGAGCCGGCGCCTGAACGTCACCCTGCTCTACGGCAGGAGAGGGCGCTGACCGTTATCCGCCGTCCTTCCGTGCGCGGCCAACTCTGTTTTTCTTCCCAGCGAATAGAGTAAAGTGATGTGATTGGTCTGTCGCCGCATGCTCGATCTCGTTGCGGCGAGTTTCCTCATTCTTGAAGGGAGATGATGCAATGGGCATGTTCAGAGGTATGGTTCTCGGCAGCGTATTGATCGGTCTCGCCGGCCCCGCCTGGGCCGAAAACTTCGAAGGCATCGTGCATTTCAAGAGCACACATGATGGCAAGACGAGGGAATACGACTATCTGATCAAGGGGAATAAAGCCCGCATAGAACTCGGTGGCGCGGAAGGGAATAGGCAATTTGCCGTCGTCGTCGATCCGGAGAACAAGAAGACGCTGATGTTAATGCCGGAACGCAAAATGGTGATGGAGATGCCGATGGAGGAAGGCAAAACGGATCAACCGGCTTCAGGCAAGAAACACGTCAGTTTCACCAGAACGGGAAAGACCGATACGATTTTGGGCCATACCTGCGAGCAGATGTTGGTCAAGGTGGAGGACACCGAGACGGAGATCTGCGGCGCCAGGGGAATGGGCTATTATGCGGGCATGCACCGTCCTTCTATGGGAGGACCATCCGATAGTGCGCCGGCGTGGGCAAAGGAACTGAAAGAGCAAGGGTTCTTTCCCTTGCGCGTGGTGTCAAAAGGCAGCGACGGCACGGAGAAGACTCGCCTGGAAGCGACCAAAGTGGAACAAAAGACGCTTGACACGAGCCTGTTCAGTGCGCCACCCGATTATAAGGCCTTCGATCGTGGCAATATGGGGGGATACGGCGGACCGGGCAGCATGGGCAAGAGAAAGCCGGGTGGCGAATAGTCAGGTGTCGCCGATCCCCCTGCTCCCGCGAATCTTGCCTACGAAATGTGAGAGTCAGGGAGGTGGGCGGTGATGGCCTTTAAAATCTGTCGCGAACGGACTTCGTTACCCACGACGCCCGCCCGGATCGTGATCCGTGTTCGGAATTCGGCTATCGAATCGAGGGTGATCCAGACATGGCTGCCATCGGCGAACTCCGACTCCAGGCGCCCCGTCAACTTGTCACGCGTATCTTCTAGAATCGGCAAAGCGAGGTCTTTGAGGCCCTGAACGGCAGCCTCGTGCACGGTCTGGACCGGTTCTGCCAGCTCTTCCTGCAATTTCCCCATGACGTAGACAGCACCCGCCGTGCCTGCCGCGGCGCCCACCAGCAGAGGCACGCATCCTGAGCATCCGAGCCAGAGAAGGCACACGGCCAAGCAGGCTGCCCGGACGGTTGGGCTCTCATGCTTTATAGTCCTCCTCGTCTTGACGCCTCTTGCTGCGATCGTTTGCATTTCCCGAATTCTTCTCTAATACCGACACGTATGCGCCGATACACGCCGCGCAATCGGGTTACATTCTATAATTGGGGCAGTTGATTCTCAAATGAGTCAACACTGATGATGGCCATTCAGCAGTCAGATACGATCGGGGAAATCGGAGATGATGCCGTCTACGCCGAGTGAGCGGACTCTCCGGATGTCGGCGTGCGCGTTCACAGTGTACACAAATACCTGGACGCCGGCAGCATGGAGCGCTTCGACTAACGGTGTGGTCGCGGTGTCGAACCGGAGGCCTGCATGAGTGGCCTTGCTGTTGAGGACTTGTGCGACGGGATCGTGGGGAAGGTCATCCAGGAGCGTCATAGTTGCGGCCTGCGGCTCGGCGGCGCGAACGATTCGCATGTCTTCGGCCAGAAACGACGCGTAAAGAAGCGGACCCCGAAATCGGCTTCGACGCACCAAGGCTATGGTCTCTTGGCCCATGTCGGTCGTCTTGAGCTCAAGAATCAACCCAATCCGATGATTCGCGGTCTGTAACGCTTCCTCCAGCATGGGAATCCGCTCGCCGCCGCCCGCATTCAGTTGTCGCACGCTTTTCAGGGACATCTGTGCGATAGGTCCCTTTCCGTTGGTCGTCCGATCCACCCATTCGTCATGAAGAAGAATCAGACGTTCATCCCGGGTACGCCGTACGTCGACCTCGACCAGATCGCAACGGAGCGCGATGGCTTTGTGAATCGCGGCCAGCGTATTTTCAGGCGCGTGACCTGCCGCGCCGCGATGACCGATGCGAAGAATGTTCATCGAAGCCATATCAGGCGAGGTATTGGCGCAGGCTGTCTCAAGGCCTACAGTACACTCGATATCAGCCACGGTAAAGTTCGAAAGTGGGCTCTTCCCTTTTTCCCTTTCCTCCCCTACCATGCCACGCATGGCAGAGAAGAAACCCAAAAAGCCGAAGGCGGGGGGTGGCCGACGCAGACGAAAGCCGGCGGGGGCGTCGACTGGATTGGCCGCGGCGGAACTACAGGCGGCCGCGCCGCCCGGCGACGTCGCCGACCTGCACGCGCAGATCGAGCAGGATGGAGGCAAAGCCTTGTCCGTTTACCGCGAGCCGTACGGCGGCCGTTGGGTCATGCTCGCTGCGCAGCCGATTGATCTCGTGGCCGCCACCCCTTATCAACGTAACCTCTCGGACACGCATGTCCGCAAGCTTGAAGGCGTGATCAGCAAGATCGGCCGCTTCCTCGACCCGATTATCGCGATCAGAGCTAAGAAGCCTGCGGAGGAAACCATCAAATATTGGACGCCCAACGGCCATCACCGTCTCTCAGCCATGCGCACGTTGGGCGCCAAGAGCATCACAGCCATCGTCGTGCCGGAGGTCTCTGTCGCCTATCAAATTTTGGCCTTGAACACCGAGAAGGCGCATAATCTTCGCGAGAAGGCCTTGGAGGTGATCCGCATGTACCGAGAATTCGCGCAAATCGGCGATGTGAGCGAGGACGCCTGCGTGCTGGAGTTCGAGGAGCCGGCGCTGATTACACTGGGGCTCTGTTACGAAGAACGGCCACGGTTCAGCGGAGGCGCCTATCACCCCGTTCTTAAACGGGTGGACACATTTTTGTCGTGCTCATGTCGAGAGGCGATGGATACGAGGCAGGAGCGGGCGAGAAAGCTTCTCGCGCTGGACGACCTCGTCATCGAAAAGGTCGATGCGTTGAAGGCCCGAGGCCTGACGAGTCCCTATCTGAAGAGCTTCGTGGTGGCGCGGGTGAACCCGGTGCGCTTCCGACCCAAAGACGCGGCGCCTCTGTCCTTCGATGAGGCGATCGACCGCATGACGAAAGCGGCCGAGAAATTCAACGTCGAGAAGATCAAAACGGAAGACCTCGCGAAATCCGGCGGTATGCCGGAGGATGGAGGCTGATGCCATGAAAGACCGAACGCTTTTAAAACGTATTACGGCCAATCCGAAAATCTTAGGGGGGAAGCCAATCATTCGCGGTACCCGGATTTCTGTTGAATTCATCTTGGAATTGCTCGCTTCCGGGGGAACCGAAGCTGAGATTGTACAAAACTACCCACACCTGACTTCTGATGACATTAGAGCCTGTCTGACGTACGCCGCCCGATCGTCTCAAAATGAGATTTACGTCGACTTGGAGCGGGCAGGGTGAAACTTGCAGAGCTTCGGTTTCTGACCGATGAAAATGTTTCTCCCAGCGTGATCGAATTCTTACGACAAAGTGGT
>JBOHOS010000253.1:0-1220 GCA_050731295.1 Nitrospiraceae bacterium
GTCTTGGGCTGTATGACATGAGCGGGAATGTGTGGGAGTGGGTGCAAGATTGCTATGACAACACCAACGAAGAAAAATGCGGCCGGCGCGTGATTCGTGGCAGTTCCTGGCTCAACCTACCGGTGGACCTGCGTACATCGTCCCGGCTCTGGCTCGTTGTCGACGATCGGACCAACCTCATCGGTTTCCGTCTTGCCCAGGACCTCCCCTAAGCCTTTGTTCTTTGTCCTTTGACCCTTTGCCTCTTCTCCGTGTGGCGGGGTGAAGGTTGTTTGCATGAGGTCATGAAGGGTTATGGCTGCCAGCGTGCCCCAAGCCGTGCAGGCGTGCCATGAACTGCTGCTCTGGATGATTCCGCAGCTCGACAAATTACCCCTCACGCGCCGCCCATCAAGTCTTATGCGCTTCCATATAAGCTCGGAGCAGCGCGTTGATGCGAGTTTGATAGCCACGTCCCTGCGCTTTGAACCACTCCAATACCTTCCGATCCACTCGCATGGTCACCGTGGCTTTCGGTTCCGGTAGGACGAGGGTCGCATGCTTGAAAAAGGCCTTCCCCAGTTCAGGAATGTCAGAGTAGTCGATGTCCTTGTCGGACATCGCGTCAATTTTTGCCCAGTTGGTCCTTGAGTGTTTCTTGGAAGAGGATTTTTTCACGGCTATTGGCCTTTCTTAATGAGATGATTCGGATCGTATTTGAATCTCGCTTTGTGTAGGCCACGACCACCAGCCGACCTTGCACCAAGCCCAAGCCCTGCCAGCGCGATTCCCCATAGTTTTTGCGCTCGTCTAATCTGACAAGCATGGGTCCTTGAAACATCTCCGGTACATCCACGAAATCGATTCCATGCTTGGCGACGTTGGAGGTGCGCTTGGCTTCGTCCCATTCAAACCGCACAGCGCCATTGTAAATATGAAGTGTATGTACGTCAAATCCTGGCGAGCTTCTTTTCCCGCTGGACGCGCCTCTTCCCGAAGGCTACGTTGAGGATTTTTCGATCCGAGAACGAAGTTGGATGATTCTTTAAGGCGGCTGCTCAAAATTGCCTATCTCACCCACCCACCCCAGGCGCATATTTCACCCGCCCGCCCCGAGCTGGCCAAGACCAGCTCTTTTCCCGCTGGACGCGCTCCTTCCCGGAGGACGCGCCTCTTCCCGAAGCGTGCTCTTCGTCAACTTTCAAACGATGGTCAGGGGCAAGGCGCGTCACACTAAAAAC
>JBOHOS010000254.1:0-2110 GCA_050731295.1 Nitrospiraceae bacterium
GTAAAAGCGAGCAGGCTTGATCCAGCGCTAAAGATCACGGAGTTGAGGAGGGCGCCCGCCAGGCGCCAATCATTGAAAAGGGCGAGGTAGTTCTTGACGGTTAGACCCCCGGGGACCCCCGGTGGACCGCTCTTCAAGCTGCCGTAGACCAGCATCGCCAAGGGAATCAGCGTCAGGTAGGCGATGACTCCGGCGGCCAGACCGACGAGAAAAATCTGCGGCGTGATGCGAAATCGGGAGCCGGCTTTCATCAAGGGCTTCTTATCACGCCAGCGACTTTTCGTACAAGCGATGATCAAACGCAACATCTTTGCATTTGCTTGTTCCGAAGCCGCCATAGCTACGCTGGCCCGCATTATTCACGGACGATGGAGAAGCAGCGACTGTGTGTTCCAGTCTTCGCCACTGTGTGAAAACCCCTCTCTTCATGCTTCGACTGAGCTGCACGGTCCGTGATCGTGATTTCTGCTACTTAGCCGATCATCCTGAGCAGTGTCGAAGGGTGGTCGGCTAGTTTTCATACAGTCTGTCGCGGGCGAGCCCCTTCCGGCCGCGGTCAATAAGCCTCTACCTTGCGGGCCGCCGCCCGAAGGCTCTCGACCTAAACCTCAACCTAAACCGCATTATACAGGGTACGGCCGCAAGGGGACAGTCCTCCTGGAGGGGACTGGTCTCCCTCTCTTCGACACTTGACAACGTAGATCGCGGTCGAATAGAAAGCGGCTGTTCGGTGAAAAGGCCCCGGTAGTACCGTTGTTAAGGCAACCTGCGCAAGTCGAGGCCGGAACTCGGAGCGTCGAGGAAGCATGGCAGCAATAAAAAGCTCTGACGGAACGAAATTGGAGCTGGAGGTAAATGAGCGATGAGTGATTCAGAGAACGCCATCGTTGCGCTGAACGTAAAAAGGATCGGTCACCTCGATATTCCCGGAGGCGGGCAGGTTGTAGTGCAGCGGAACCGGGCTTTTGTGGGTCATATCGATCCGCCTCACGGGACATCTATCGTAGATGTGTCAGACTGTTCAAAACCGAAAATCTTGTCGACGCTGGAGATGCCGCTCGATAATCATTCGCACAAAGTCCGCGTCAGCGGCGACATCATGCTTATCAACAACGAGGCGTATCGGCGCCACCAAACGGCCGCCGGCGCCAGGATCCCTGCCGCGCGGGCCGAATTCGAAAACAAATTCGGCCGGCCGCCCTTGGACGCTGAGCTTGCCCACGCGCTGAATTATCGACCGGAGGATATTCCGGCTCTGATAAAGGCCGCAACCGAACGCTATGATAGCGGCGGACTTCGTATCTATAATGTTGCCGATCCGCAAAACCCCCGAGAAATAGCGTTTTTCAAAACGGCCGGCAATGGCGTGCACCGGTTCGACTTCGATGGGCGGTATGCCTACATTTCCACCCGCGTGGACGGTTATCGCGGCAACATCGCGGTGATCGTGGATCTGCAGAAGCCAAGCAAGCCAGAGGAGGTTTCGCGCTGGTGGCTTCCCGGGCAGTGGACCGCCGGGGGAGAAGACCCCTATTGGGGCGGTGAACGCTATGAGTGCCATCATCCTTTGCGCTTTGGCGATCGTCTTTATGTAAGTTATCACCACGCTGGAATTGTCATCTTAGATATCAGCGACATTACGAAGCCACGCATGGTGAGTCACTATAATTACCATCCGCCCGTCGATTGCAGCACCCATACATATGCCCGCATGCCCTTCCGAATCGGCGGAAAAGACGTGGCCGTCGTCATCGACGAAGAACCGGGGCGTCCCCGGCCTGGTCATATTCCAGGTTTTATGTGGGTGTTTGACGTGACAGATGAAGCAACTCCCAAACCGCTGTCGGCCTACTTTATGTCCGAGGAGGACACGCCGTGGAAGCGCGCGGGACATGGAGGGCGTTTCGGGGCGCACCAGTGCCACGAGCGAATGAAGGACAGTCTTGTATACGTCACCTGGTTTCGCGGGGGACTCAGGATTGTCGATATCGCCGATCCGACAAAGCCCAAAGAGGTGGGTTATTTCATCCCGCCCCCCGGCGCGGGTCAGAAGACCGTGCAGTCCAACGATGTTTTCGTAGACGATCAAGGACTGATCTATCTCATCGAC
>JBOHOS010000255.1:0-1921 GCA_050731295.1 Nitrospiraceae bacterium
AGCTAAGTGATTTTCGGGGGAATAAGAATGTTGTACTGGCATTCTACCCTCTGGATTGGAGCCCGGTGTGCACGGGAGAAAACAAGTGTCTCACCGATGATTTCCCCACTTTCCAGTCATCGAATGCCGAGGTCTTCGGGATTAGCGGGGATAGTTTTTTCTCGCACAAGGCGTGGGCCGATTCTCTGGAATTGAAACATCGTCTCCTCGCCGACATGCATCGCACCGTGTCGAAATCCTACGGCCTGTATTTCGAACCTTTGAACTGCTCGAAACGCGCCACCGTCATTGTGGATAAGAATGGAAAGGTGGCCTACGTCAAGGTTCAGGAAATCAAGACCGCCAGAGACGACAAAGAGATTCTTGCCGCATTGAAGAAGTTGAGCTAGTTTTTCCGGGGGAGTTTCCATCATCGAAGCTCCCCCGTCCTTTTTCACCGTTGAGGGATCATGCATGGCAGGGCAGATTGAAGACGTCAGCGACGCCAATTACCAGGAGTTCATGCAGGCTCCCGCTTCGGTCGTCGCCTACGGGATCGCCTCATGTGAGCCCTGTAACGCTTACGACCCGATCCTGGAAAAAACGGCCGCTCAGTTTCCCAACGTTCGCATCGGCAAGGCCAAAATGCACGTGCCGGGCCGATGTCGCGATATCAAAAAGCGGCACCAGTTTGAAACCTATCCCACGACCCACTTGTTTTCGAACGGAACACTGCTGCTCGCGCGGGAAGGGAAGATTGAGGCGGACGAACTAGCGGCCCTGATTAACGATCACCTGCTCACCCACTGAAGTCGTCTCTTCTTGGTACTCATAAGAGATATCCGCGGTTTCGGCCAGGCCAATCCGTTCTAATTGTCCCCCGGGCATTGATGTCACCAGAGCATCCCACACAAAGCGGGTCACGTGCACCCCGGTCGTACCGGATCTCGATAGGTCGGGATCTTCGTTTAAATTGCGATAATCAAACCGCTGGAGAACGCGATCGTGCACCGTCCGGTCCAACGCGGAAAGATCGGTCACCATCCCCGTGTCCGGGTTGATCTTCCCGCCGACGGTCACCTGAAGGGTATAATTGTGTCCATGAAGATGCGGACTTCGGCACTTTCCCCAAACGCCTCCGGTAATGTTCGGGCCCTGATGATCGCCAAGACGATGCGCTGCCGAAAAATGATACCGCCGGGTCAAGCTGGCCCGGGTCAACACCTCTCCCTCTGAAAAACACGCTGCCGTCACATCGGCGTACAAATCGTCTTCTTCGAACAACCTAATCTTCTTGAGCTGCCCAATCTCCGCATGTGTGGCGAGCACACTCCAGAGGACACCGGCAATGTTTTCCGTCGTCGGGATCTTTGTTGTAAAGTAGTTGGTATCCAGATTGAGGTGCTTGTGATCAAATTCCTGAAGCACCAGTTTCAGCACCTGTTTCAAATCGTACAGGTTTACGACCATACCGGTCTCTTCGGCGATATCACCTTCGACCGTGACCTCCAGGAGGTAATTGTGACCGTGCCCAGATGCGTGACTACACGCGCCGAAGACCTGACGATTTCGGACCGCGTCCCACGCCTCGTTGTAGTACCGATGCGAGGCCGAAAACTCAATCCGCTTGGTTAAGAGGACCTTCGCCATAGGGGATAGAAAAAAAGGGCTGGGGTTTCTGCTTGCTGAACGCCCTCCAGCCCTCGATTATGACGTCACGGTTCAGCAGCCGAGCATCAAGCGCTGAATGAGCTCCCGCAGCCGCACGTCGTCTTGGCTTGCGGGTTCTTGATCGCAAAGCCCGAGCCCTGCAGACTGTCCACGTAATCCACTTCCGCCCCGCTCAGCAACGGCGCGCTCTGGGAATCCATGATCACCTTCACGTCCCCTTTTTCAATCACCGTGTCGTCCTCGCCCATCTTCGACTCGAACGACATCCCGT
>JBOHOS010000256.1:0-7247 GCA_050731295.1 Nitrospiraceae bacterium
CGTCTGGGTGGGATGGGCGATCTTGGCGGGAATTTGGCTCGGTTTTTTGTAAGCCCTCCAAAATTCCTCCGGCTGCGTTCATCTCCTCGCAGGGGAATCCACCAAGACCATAAGTCATTTGCTGTAGATAGTTATCCCACCTGCCTGCTTCTTGACCTCTCACGACACAAATCAACTCATGCCTATACCCTTTGTCAACACGCGACGCGCCTAATATCCGACGATTACCAGCACCCAGGATCAAAACCAGTGGCCGGCTCTCACGCGACACTATTTGTGAACATCACACGGGTCGAGACCAACCTTACTGGAAAGGTGACCAGCAAGAAGATTCCAAATTTCTCCGGACCACGCCTTCGTCTATCCCGCTTCATTATCGCAGGCTGATGATCAGGCGATGAAACGACGCATGGATACAAGCTTATTCATTCTGTTGATCATGACTCTTGCACTTGCCATGCTGATGGTCATACAGCGGCCGGAGCTACTGAAGACCGGCATGTTGGCGTCGGCGAAATTGTTCGGAGGTGTCTGGCCGGAGCTACTCTTGGGGTTTATTCTGGCCGGGCTTCTTGAAGCGCTGATCCCAGCGCCGGCGCTCCTACGTTGGATGGGTTCGGAAAGTAGCGGGCGTGGAATACTTATTGGATCGGTTGTCGGTCTTCTCCTCCCCGGCGGACCCTACTTGATCTTCCCCATAGTGGCCGATCTTCTTCGGCAAGGCGCGGCCCCTGGTCCTCTGATCGCCCTGCTTACCGCAAAAGCTCTACTAAGCCCGATCCGCATGCTGACGTATGAAGCGCCGTTGCTCGGCTGGCCTATGGAAAAGATCAAGCTTCCGCCCGGCTTTGAAATCAACGTCTATGCAATGGATGTCCCGAATGCACGAGGGATGACGCTGGGGGAAAACGGCACGGTGTTTGTCGGTACGCAAAGTAAAGGAAATGTCTACGCTCTGTCGGCGCTCCTTGCAATATCTGCGAACCGGACCGCAATCGTCATGCGTTAATCGGGCGTCTGAATCTGAATGGAAGCGGGTATGAGATTGTCGCTCGTGGGATCCGTAACTCCGTGGGATTCGATTGGGATCCAATGAGTCATGAACTGTGGTTCACAGAAAATGGCCGAGACTGGCTTGGAGATGATCAACCGCCGGATGAATTGAATCACAGCCTATCGAAAACAGTGAGTCATTTGCGCTTGGCTGCCTCGATGAACTTTACCGAGTAACGTCTTTAGTTCGAGGCCTTTTCCATCGGCTTCGTCCCAGTGGCCGGACCATCCTGGCGCGGAGCGCGCAAGGTAGTCAGATACATCGTCACAGCCTTCGCATCCGCATCGCTGAGACCGAGATTCGGCATGCGGGTTTCAGGCTTCATCGCCTGCGGATACCTGACCCAGCGATAGACCCATGTGGGATTCAGTCTGAATCCCGCCCGGTCGAGCTCAGGCCCCACCTTGCCTCCGTCTTCTCCCACTTTATGGCAACCGTTGCAACCATACTTGTTGCTGTACAGGCGTTTTCCGACCTCCGCCAACTGGGCAGTCGCATCCGGCGTCGAAGTAAGATCCAGACGCGGAATCGCGGCGAATTTGGGCCGGGCCGTGAAATTTGCCACCTCGTCCTTCGCCTTCGTTAATTCTTTGGCGGCGGCGGCCATCGCCTGCTCTTCTTTCGCAAAGGCCGCATCGTCGACTTCGACATCTTTTTTCTCCGCTTCCTCGTTCGCCTTCTTTTCCGCGTCTTCCGCCACCTGTTTGGCCTGATCGAATTTCTGCTGCGCGTCCTGCAACCGTCCTTGCAATTCGTTCTTCCGTTCTTCCACCTTGAAGGTGAGTTTCATGCCATGCAAGGTGCGAACATACGCCACGATGGACCAGATTTCTTCCTCCGACAGCGTATACTTGAAGGTCGGCATCGTCGGAACGGCGAATTCATCGTCGCCGATCTTATCCCCATTGGGACTTGTGTCTTTCATATCGCGGGAGATCGTCTCGAAGATTTCCTCGTCCTTGAACGTGGACATCTCGTCTTTATTGGACAGATCCTTCGGACGGGGATCGGGCATCGCTTCCCAGTTGTAGCCTTCGTTCTGGCGGCCACTCTCGCCATGACAGTGCGAGCAGTAATGCGCGTACAGATCCTTCCCTCTCGAAACCTGTTCGTTTTGAAACAGGGCACAGCCTGCCACTCCGACAGTCACGCAAATTCCTGCCAGCGCCGCCGTCAATGCGAGGTTGCGAATGTCACCCATAGAGCGGATATCCCTGGTCGCCCTCATGTGGAGGACCCTTTCTTCAGCTTTCGAATCACCACAAATTGGACCGCCGCGGCCAGCCCGACGGCCAGTGCCGCGTAGAGATAACCTGAATAGTCGGGCGGCGGCTCGGCCCGGAAATACCACCAGGAAGAGACGGCCTTCTGCGAACCTTTCTCTCGCAAATCACCGCTTTCCAGCTTCTTGCCGTCCCAGATCGCAAAGGCGATGTTAATGAACTCTCCAGGCTTGAACTGGGTGTCTTCATCCGCATGCTCGGTTGTCAGCGGACGTGAGAACACGACTTTCCATGTCCCGTTTTGATAGGCGCCCTTGGCTTTGACATCCTGGTGCGTTTGCGCTTTGAGGGTGCCGAAGCCTTTGGCATTCATGTCCACGGCTTTGCCTTCTTTGTTCTTCCAGAACCAGATGTTGACCGGTCCTCCTTCAACCTGCGCCATCGGCTGACCGTGGGCAAAGTGGGCCTTCTTGTCGCCGACCATGAACTCCAGACCGGCGGCATCGTCGGGGTCTTCCGTAGGGTCTGTATATTCCAGCAGCACGGCCACCTGATTACCATCGTGCAGGGCGCGAACCTTGACGGATTTCACCGTCGCTTCTTGATTCCGTTCCTTCCAGTGGACTTGCGGAGACAAAGGGAATTCGGACGGCGGGATAGAGTCCCATGCCGCGGCGGTTGGATCATCGCCGGGGAGAGGCCCTTTTACCACAGACGCGCGAACCGCCACGCTTTCCTGGGCCCAAGCATTGTCGGCAGTCCAAAAACCTGTCATCAAACAGGACGCGCCGACGACTGTCAAGACGATGAATCGTTGCTCCGGTCCTTTCATGACTTCTCTACCTTCTTTCCCAAGGCCGGCTCAGGTCGGTGCGCATCGAGCGAGCACGACCCGAACCCCGCCTACTCCCAAGTTCGCGGCGTCTGATGCGCTCCATCGTACTCACCCATGATAATCTTCCAGATCCATTCATCCGGCAATTCCACTTCCCATCGCGGCATCGCCGATTTCCACGGCATGCCTTCCACCGGCAGCCCGACGCCGCCCGTCTTGATGCGCCAGAAGAGGTAGCTTTCCTGCAACATCGCGATCGTGGTCGGATCGGAGAAATTCGCCGGGGGCGGATTGAACCCGCGGGACGCAACACCTTTGCCGTCAAATTGGCCCCCGTGACAGGGCGAGCAGAAGGCCGCGTAGAGCCCCTTGCCGGTCATGACATTATCCGGAGTATTCGCGACCGGATTCGACAAACCCGTATACTCGCCCGGCGGTGCGGGGTGAATCGTACGGTTTTCAGCGGGAGGTTGATCGCTCGGCGCCGTGCTGGAATAGGTTTGCCAGCCAACCAGCAAGGGGAACAGCCCCAGGACCACCCATCGGGCCGACTGCCAGGGCCCCGCCCGACGCGGGTCGCCCCGCAGGAAGCCAACAACTGGCCCCTTAAACTCTTGCAGCACATCTTCATAGATCGAGACGTACATCAACAACCCGATCGAGGTCATCGTCATGTACATGAAGATGACGCTTGACGGCAGCGGCGGCTGGATGAGTTTGAGGAACAGATAGATCCCCATCCAGACGATGGCCACCTGGGCCAGTACCGACATCCGCCATTTCTTAACTTGTGACATTTCGTTCTTCGTATCCATGAATAACCTCATCAGTATCCTCGCGATCGGTTCCCAAAACGCGGCCGGCGAGCCGGTAGAACACCTTGGCTCCCTTCCTGTAGAACCAATCGACATCCAGATTGATCGCCCGCATCTCCGGCGGATAGACGCCGGACAGGATCAGGAAACAGAACGCCAGGACGGCGAACAGCACGAGCTGGAGTTGACTGACCACGTGGGCCGACGTGTAGGGTTGGAACTCGACGGGATAGGGCAGGATGCCGTAGAGGATCTGCGGCACGATGCCGGTGAGCAAGCACAAGAACGCGGCGATCCCCATGGCCAGCTGCATGTTGAACGGCGGGTCCTGCGTCCGGATGCCGGAGTCATGGGAAAAGAACGCGAAAAAGGGAATCTTGATCCCGGCATGGTGGAGCACCCCGGCCGAGGCGAACAGGAGGGCCAGATAGAGCAACCCCATGCCGCCCTCCGCGGCCGCGCCCAGGATCATGGACTTGCTGACAAAGCCGTTGAGCAGGGGGACGCCCGAGATCGCCAAGGCACCGACGATACAAAACAGCGTGGTCCGCGGCATGGTCTTGTAGAGTCCGCCCAGATCCGTAGCATTGATCTTCCCGGTCTGGTGCAGCACGGCCCCCATCGACATGAACAGGAGGGACTTGAACAGGAGATTGTTGAAGACATGGGCCACGGCGCCGTTCACCGACAGGGCCGTTCCAATGCCGATGCCAGCGACCATGAAGCCGACCTGGTTGATCAGGCTGTAGGACAGGACCCGCCGCATGTCATTCTCGAGCACCGCATAGAAGATCGGAAAGACGGTCATCGCCGCACCGATCCAGATCAAGAGCTCGGTGCCTGAAAAGGAGCGGGCCAAGGCATAGACTGCCACCTTGGTGGTGAAGGCGCCCAAAAACACGGTGCCGGTGATCGTGGCCTCGGGATAGGCGTCAGGAAGCCAGGCATGGAGCAAGGGGAAGGCGCAATTGATGCCCAGCCCCAGCAACATCAGATAGGAACCCAGGCCGCCGACTTCAATCTTCCCGAACGCGATCGACCCCGTTTCATGCAGATGAATGAGGATGCCCGCGAGTAGGCACAGCCCTGCAAAGAGATGGACCACCAGATATCGGAGCCCTGCGCCATACGACGCTTCCGTCCTTCTCGCCCAGATCAGGTAAGCTTGCGGAATGGTCATCAGTTCCACGTAGACAAAGAACGTCAGCAGGTCTCCGGCAAAGACCGCCCCCACCGCGCCGCCGGCGGCCAGGAACGCGGCCACGTGCTGGCCGTCTTCGTTGTGGAGATGGAGGGCGTACAGCGTGCCGATAAAGGAGATGATCGTGAAGATATAGGCAAAGACCCGGCTCAGCCGGTCGACCCGGCCGAGGATGAGCTCGTAGTCCAAAAAGCCGACCGACGAATGGACGCCTTCCGGGATGGCCGCCACCATCCCAAACGCCACGACGGGCAGAAACAAGAGATAGACGGCCTTAAGCCTGCCCTTGAGGAGGGGGATGAGCAAGGCCCCGAGGATCAAGACGGCTGCCGGGGGAAGGCTAGTCATAATAATCCTCTCGTCTCTTCACGAGCGGGCGTAGGAGGTACTTGGCGGCCAACACGAGCGCGACGCAGCCCACAAATCCATACGTTGCATAGAATGCGGGGAATCGCTCCCATGAAAAATGGGGATCGTTGGGGACAAACAGCTCGAGGACAATGAGAACGACCAGCGAGACATAAAACACGCGCAAAAGCTTTTTGACGCTTTCCGGTTTGTCAAACAAGTGTCCCTGGCTCATCGACGCGCACCCCTTTCGGGCCCTAGAAGGCCCCCCACAGCATGACCACGAGATAGACGACCGCAATCCCAAACACGAGATAGAAGATTGTTCCATAACCCGGTTCCGGATCGTGCCTGAGCTCTGTTCTCCCTTCCTTCACTTGGCTCACTTCACGTCTCCTACGATCATCTTGGCCAGATCGAGGAACACCTCTGGCGCAAAGAACGAAACCAGTATTGCGGCGGCTGTCAGCGCCAACGGCACGACCATCACGGTCGGGGCTTCCTTCCTTTCAGCCTTCTCTCCCGGCGGCAACTCCCGGAAAAAGGCCGCATACACGATGGGCAAGAAATAGCACGCGTTCAGGATGGTGCTCGTGATGAGGACCCCAACGATGGAATACTGTCCGGCTTCAATTGAGCCCAGCGTCAAATACCACTTGCTTATGAAACCTCCGAGGAGGGGAAAGCCTATGAGGGAAAGAGCGCCTAAGGCGAAGGCGGTCATGGTGTAAGGCATCCGTTTGGCCAGGCCGTTCAGTTCACTCACCTTGGTTTTATGTGAGGCCACATAGATGGAGCCTGCGCACAAGAACAGGGTGATCTTTCCAAGGGCATGATTGGCAATGTGGATGATCCCGCTGGCCATGCCGCCGGGTGTCAAGAGGGCCCCGCCTAACACCATATACGAGAGCTGGCCGATTGTGGAGTAGGCCAGGAGCGCTTTGAGATTATCCCTTGTCAAGGCATAGAGCGAGGCGATGATAATGGTGCAGGACGCGATGACGGCCGTCATGACTCCCAGGTCCAATGCCTTCATCAACTCCACACCAAAGACATGAAACATGATTCGCAGGACACAGAATATCCCCGTGTTCACAACCGCAACTGCGTGGAGCAGCGCGCTCACCGGCGTGGGAGCGACCATGGCAGCGGGCAGCCAGGCATGAAAAGGCATGATCGCCGCCTTCGCGAGACCAACCAGAAACAAGAAATAGGTGAGGGTGAGGAGGGTTGGGTTTGCGTCGGAGGGGAGCATGCCGTTTGGTTTAAAATCAAAGGTGCCGGAAAGAGCGTAGGACATAAAGGATGCGAGCAGAAGGGCTTTCGACGTCATCATGAGATAAAAGACATACTTGTTCCCCTTGTCAAACGCCTCCTCGGTCTCTTTATGTGCCACCAAGGGATAGGTAGCGATGCTGATCAGCTCGTAAAAGAGGTAAAGGGTCACCAAATTGGACGAAAAGGCCACCCCGATGGTGGCCGACATGGTGATCGCAAAACAGACATAGTAGCGGGTCTGCGCATGCTCGTTGAGGGAACGCATGTAGCCGATGGAGTAAAAGGTGGTCAGGATCCACAAAAAGGAGGCGGTGGCGGCAAATAAAATCCCCAGGGCATCTACCCGAAACGCAATAATGGGGATCTCGGGAGCAAGGGATAAGAGGGTATAGTGGACTGTATTTCCGTCAAGGACTGCGGGGACCATGGTGAGCACGATAAACAATTTCAGGATCGCCGCCACCACCGAACACCCCTCACGGATATTGGGCCA
>JBOHOS010000257.1:0-1748 GCA_050731295.1 Nitrospiraceae bacterium
CTATAGCAGAAGAATTTCCGCCAACCAATGGAAAGCACGGCGGCCATAATCGGGTTGCCGGCTAGACCCAGGAACGTGAACGATGGTGAGGTAAGTTAGGAACGGGCGGTGCTGAGATATTTCTTTCGGACTCGCCATGCCGCTCCAGCCAGTCCGGTGCCGAGCAGGATCAGCGAGGCGGGTTCCGGATTTTGAATGACCACGACATTGGCTGGTTGCGCGAGGAATACTGACGTCACTCCACTCTCGGTCTGAAAAGTGACTTGAACATTGGACGGTAGCGAAAGGATGGTTCCTCCCGATGGCAAGAGTCCACTCGCGCTGCTGCCCGGTGAGAGAGATGTGGACGCTCCCGAAGGAGCGGGATTTGAGACTTCCCCGCTTCCTACCGCAGCGCCGGCCGAGAAAGCCGCGGAGGCGGGTGTGCTTGTTGAAGTGGTCAGCGCGTTACCGCCGAGGGGCGCGGCGGCTCCAGACAAGGGGAAGGGATTAAAAGTGCTCGTGTTGCCGGAAACAAGGGAGACATTGGATCCCGAGAATGGAAATGGATTAAAAATGCTGACTCCCCCGGTTGCCAGAGGTGCCGCGGCTCCGGCTAACGGAAAGGGATTGAAGACGCTTGTATTGCCGGCTACGAGTGGCGCGCTCGCGCCTGCCTCGGGAAATAAATTGAAGATACTGCCGCCTGAAGAGAAAGCCGATCCGGAAGAAGACAGTGTGATCGATCCGGTAGCCGGAGTAATCTGAAACGTTTGCGCGGTGCCATTCATCACCACGACCGTATTACCCACGATAATGGTGGTCGACAGCGCGACGCCTCCGGAAAGAAGCCAGAACCCCAAAAGAAGCGCGATGAGCATAGCCAAGTGCTCACACTTTTAAGACGGGTTGTAGTAAAGCATCGAGAAAGAACCATCGCCATCGGTCGATCGCTGGTTTTTGTGTCAGCGCCTTCTCTACAGTATAATACGTGATTATAAGGACGTGATACTACCGTCCGAGGTGGGGTCGATCTCAGGCCCGCCGAGTCCCGGCGACGAATCGTTGCAATCGCTGCGGATCCGCCACTGAAATTCGATGAGTTCCACGCCAAAGCCGTGAGGATTCGACCAGCATTCCGCGGCGACATCCAAGATCGGCCTCGCTCCGTCCGGAAGCGTCAGACGCGCTTAACGGCTCTCATCTGTCTGCGCGCCTGTCTCCGTTCTGCGCCATTCGGCGAGAATCGCCATGCCGCTGCTGGTTCCGATGCGATCCGCTCCGGCTTCGATCAGGGCTAGGCAGGTTTTCAGATCGCGGATTCCCCCCGACGCCTTGACTTTCGCGCGGCCAGCCACTGCCTGTGTCAACAGCCGCACGTCCTCCACCGTGGCGCCTCCGGCGCCGAATCCGGTCGACGTTTTGACGTATTCTGCGCCTGCCTCGACCACAAGCCGGCATGCGATCACCTTCTCCTCTTGGGTTAAATAGCAGGTTTCGAGGATCACTTTATGACCGGCCTTCGGGGTGGCCTTGACGACCTCGGCAATGTCGGCCCGGACGAGATCATAGTCGCCGGTCTTCAACCGGCTGACATTGAGCACCATGTCCACTTCCGCGGCGCCGCGCTCCACGGCCTCAACGGCTTCGCGCACTTTCGTGCCCGTGGTGTGCGATCCCAGAGGAAAGCCGATCGGGATGCCGACGCGGATCGACGTGCCGGTCACGGCCTCAACCGCCTCCTTCACATAGCAGGGCGGTACAAACAC
>JBOHOS010000258.1:0-4888 GCA_050731295.1 Nitrospiraceae bacterium
TCGTTCTATCTCAGCTTCACGTCCACAGAGCGCAGCGTGCCGGCCGTGACCGATTGGCTGCTGCGGACGCTGCAGCCGCAGCTTGCGACGCTGGCCGGCGTCCAGCGCGTGACCATCGAGGGCGGCCGCCAGATCGCCATGCGCGTCTGGATCGATCCCGATCGCCTCGCGGCGCTCAACCTTTCGCCCGGCGATATCCAAGCGGCGCTGCGACGCAACAACTACCTGGCCGCCGTGGGCCGCACGAAAGGCAATTTCGTACAGGTCAACCTGCTCGCGAACACCGACTTGCGCGCCGCCGGCGAGTTCCGGGACCTGATCGTCGCCGACCGCGGTGGCGCAATCGTGCGCCTGAGCGACGTGGCGCGTGTCGAGCTGGGGGCCGAAGAAGCCGACATGGTCGCGAAGTTCAGCGAGCGCGAGGGCGTCTATCTTGGAGTCTGGCCGCTCGTCGGCTCGAACGAGATCGAGGTCGCGCACCGACTGCGCGACGAGATGGAGCGCATCCGGCCGACGCTGCCCAAGGACATCGACATGCGCCTCGCGTACGACGCGACGGTGTTCATGGAGGACGCGTTGGCGGAGATCACGAAGACGCTGACCGAGACGATCATGATCGTCGGCCTGGTGGTGTTCCTGTTCATGGGCTCGGTGCGCACCGCGCTGGTGCCGCTGCTGGCGATGCCGGTCTCGCTGGTCGGCGCAGGGATCGTGATGCTCGCGTTCGGCTTCAGCTTGAACCTCCTGACGATGCTGGCCATCGTGCTGTCTGTCGGGCTGGTCGTGGACGACGCGATCGTCGTCGTCGAGAACGTCGAGCGGCATGTGCGCGAGGGCAAGTCGCGGATCGACGCGGCGCTGATCGGCGCGCGCGAGCTGCTCAGCCCGATTATCGCGATGACAATTACGCTGGCCGTGGTCTACGCGCCGATCGGCTTCCAGGGTGGATTGACCGGCTCGCTGTTCCTCGAGTTCGCCATCACGCTCGCCGCGGCGGTGGTCGTATCCGGCATCGTCGCCGTCACGCTCTCGCCCGTCATGAGCTCGCGCTTCGTGCACCCGCAGGGCAAGCAAGGCCGACTGACCACGGCCGTCAACCGAGGCTTCGAGCTCGTGCGCCGCGCATACGCCTGGCTGCTGGAGATCGCACTGCACATGCGCTGGGCGATCGTGGCGGCTGCGCTGCTGATCATGGTCGCGGCGTGGCCGCTGTACATGTTCTCGCGGCAGGAGCTTGCCCCCGTGGAGGACCAGAGCCACATCAGTCTCTTCCTCGAGGCCTCGCCCGACTCGACAGTGGACGCGACCAACCGCGAGACGCTGAGGGTCGTCAGTGCGATCACCTCGTTCCCCGAGGCTAAGTTCATGTGGTCGCTGACTGCGGCATGGGGCGGCTTCGGCGGCATGGTCGCGAAGGACTGGCGGGAGCGCGCGCGCTCGACCGAGCAGATCTACGGCGAGGTGTTCGGCGCAGTGTCGCAGGCGCCTGGCCTGCGCGTGTTCCCGCGCCTCGATCCGCCGCTGCCGACCCCCGGCCAGTACGACGTCGAGCTCATGCTGCAGAGCGACGCTCCGGCCGAGCAGATGCTCGAGACGACCGCGGCGGTGCTCGGCGCCGGTTGGCAGAGCGGCAAGTTCTTGTATGTGGACACCGACCTGAAGATCGACCTCCCACAGGCGCGCGTCGTGCTCGACCGCGAACGTCTCGCCGACCTGGGGTTCGACCTGGCCGGCGTCGGCCAGGAGCTCGGCACACTGCTCGGCGGCGCGTACGTCAACCGATTCAACTTCTTCGACCGCAGCTACAAGGTCATCCCGCAGATCGGCGACGCCGACCGGGCGACGGTCGACCCGCTGCTGGACCTCAAGATCAAGACTCCGGGCGGCCGGCTCGTGCCGGTGTCGACGTTCACGCACATCGAGACGAGCACGGCGCCTCGTTCGTTGAATCGCTTCCAGCAGCGCAATGCGGTGCGGGTCTTCGGCGGGGTGAAGCCGGGCGTCACGAAGGAGGAGGGGCTGCGCGTGCTCGAGGCCGCTGCGACCGCAGCAGGCGGTCGGGGCGTCATCCTCGACTACGCGGGAGAGTCGAGGCAGATCCGCCGCGAGGGCGGAGCGCTCACGGCCACGCTCGGGTTCGCGGTCGTGCTCATCTATCTAGTGCTTGCGGCGCAGTTCCACAGCTTTCGCGACCCGCTGATCGTGCTGCTGGGGTCGGTGCCGCTCGCGATCTCCGGTGCGCTGGTATTCAGCTTCCTCGATTTCACCACGATCAACATCTACTCCCAGGTCGGGCTGATCACGCTGGTGGGCCTCATCGCGAAGAACGGCATCCTGATCGTGGAGTTCGCGAATACGCTGCAGACCCGCGGTCTCTCGAAGGCGGCCGCGCTGCGAGAGGCGTCGCTGACACGGCTGCGTCCGGTGCTGATGACCTCGGCGGCCACCGTCTTCGGGCATCTCCCGCTGGTGCTGGTATCCGGTCCGGGAGCTGCCGCCCGCAACAGCATCGGGATGGTGCTGGTCACGGGCATGACCGTGGGCACGCTGTTCACCCTGTTCATCGTGCCGGTGTTCTACTCGCTGATCGCGGCGCAGCACCAGCCGAGCGCGTCACACGAAAAGATTGAAGACGAGGGGCTGCTGAGAGCAGGGAGCAGGATCGAAGCATGGAGGTGAGTCATGTCGAATAACAGCGGGCCTACTGATGTTCTGATCGTCGGGGCCGGCCCGACCGGCCTGACCCTCGCCACGACATTGGTAGCTCGTGGTATCCAGACAACCGTGGTCGACCGCCAAGCAGCAGGGGCTAACACGTCCCGGGCCGCAGTGGTGCATCCTCGCACCCTGGAAGTTTTGGAGCCGATTGACGTCGCTGACCGGCTAGTCAAGCTCGGCGTCCGTGCACCGCGGTTCACTATTCGCGACCGCGACCGCGTTTTGGTGCCGGTGTGCTTTGACACCCTGCCAACGCGGTACCCGTATACCTTGACGATTTCACAAGCGGTGACCGAGGCGGTACTACTGAAGCGCTTCACCGAACTCGGCGGGCAAGTACTGTGGCTGCGGGCGGTCACGGATGTGGCGCAGGACAACCGAGGCGTGACCGCGACACTGGACGACGGCACGCGGCTGCAGGTGCGTTATCTTGTAGGCGCCGACGGCATGCACAGCACGGTCCGCGAGCGCGTCGGCATCGGATTCCCCGGCGGCAGCTATGGCGAGTCGTTCAGTTTAGCCGATGTGCGGTTGACCGGCGCTGTGCCAAGCGGCGAAGTGATCCTGTATTTCTCACCTGCCGGCTTGGTCGTCGTCGCGCCGCTGCCGGATGGCATTCACCGCATCGTCGCCACGGTCGACTCGGCGCCGGAGCATCCGGACATCAACTACGTGCAATCACTGCTCAATGCCCGCGGTCCCGAGCACGAGCGCGTCACCGTGAAGGAAGTCGTGTGGGGCTCACGGTTCCGCGTCCATCACCGCGTGGTCGATACCTATCGCGCGGGCCGCATTCTGCTTGTAGGCGACGCGGCGCACGTGCATAGCCCAGCGGGCGGGCAAGGCATGAACACCGGCATACAAGACGCGATGGCGCTGGCCGATGCGGTCTCGATCACCCTCACCACCGGTAATGAAGAGCCGTTGAATGCCTACGGCGCGATCCGTCGTCCCATTGCTTTGCAGGTGGTGACGTTTACCGAGCGGCTGACCCGACTGGCGACGGTCGGCCGTGGGCTCCGGCCGCTGCGTAACACTGTGCTGAAGCTTCTGGCCTGTGTCCCAGCTTTCCGTCGTCGTCTCGCTTGGCGTTTGTCCGGTTTGGCGTATCGATAGGGTGTGGTGAGCCGTGGACCGCCGCGGCCATGGCGGAACAATGGGTTTCCTCCGGGTGGAAACCGATCATCAATGCTAGTGCATCCTGACTCTGGGAAGTTCCATGATGATTGATTGGCTGCTTTCGGCGTTGCACTTTCTCCTGGTCTTTTCTCTCGTCGCCATCCTTACTGCGCAGAGTGCCCTCTTCAGGTCCGGGATGACCTTGTCAGGCCTTCGGCTGGCCGCAAACTTGGATCGCGGGTATGGTGCGAGCGCGATGCTGCTCCTCGGGGTCGGGTTCGGTTCAGGGCCAAGATCGGTCTATTCGTGACGGTCGCCGTGCTGTCCATTCCGCCGACCGTGCAGCTGATTCGATGGATCAAGCAGGCCGATCTGGATGGAGGGTTTCTGCTATCCGATGCGCAAGTAGGCCGCATCCGAGGGTGGCTGATTGCAGAAGCCGGTGTGCTCGTTCTCATCCCGTTCGTCGCCGCCGCCATGGCCAGAGGATACGGACTTTAATGACAGCGGACCGTTGCCGATTTTGCGGTCTCCCCTTCGACTAGTAGGTACAGACCAATTCAGTCGATCGTGGTTGTGGCGCTGCAATTCTGGCGCTGCAATTCTATGGAGGAGGCAATCGAATGGGCCAAGCCCGCCGCCGCAAACCCCAAAGCATTGATATGCCAACCCACGAAAGGTGAAAGCCATGCAAGATCAACGCTATCTGTTTTTCACCGGCGCGCAATGACGGTATCGAGGGATCAAACATCATTTATCACACCAAGGAGGAAATCATGCGACTCGTACACCTGGCTCTCGCTAGCCTCTGTATTGTGCTGACTGCATCCATCGCGATGGCCAAGGACAAGGAGGCACCGCCGGCGGACCCGCAGGCGATGATGCACAAGTATCAGGAACTCGCCACTCCCGGTGAGTCTCATAAACATCTGGCGAGCCTGGCTGGAAGCTGGACCACAAAAACTACGTCCTGGATGGAACCGGACAAGCCACCGATGGAGTCCATGGGCACCTGCGAATACAAAGTGCTCCTCGATGGCCGCTATGTTCA
>JBOHOS010000259.1:0-9158 GCA_050731295.1 Nitrospiraceae bacterium
TGTGGAAACCGCGTGGCCTGACGTGGCCGGTCTCCGCGCGTGTCCATCCGTGCGTGACGGTCACGCGTGGGAAGCACATTCGCGCACCGCGCACCGAGTCAATCCGCACGAATGCAAACGATCGCGAATCTTCCGTTCACGTTCTCTCCGAATTACATGAGCTTGGCGCCACCCGGCTTCGGTCTGCGTTTTGCACGGCGCTTCACATTCGGAAGCGAACGGCGCAAAGACGACATGAAGAATTCTTCATGTCCGGTTCGTTCGCTATTCATGTTGGGAGATTATGGTACAGACGGGCAGGAACTCCGGTAGGAGTATGCGAAAGCAGGCGGCGAGAGGAGCCGGCCGGCCGAAGAACCCTCGCATCGATTGACTCGTGAGGAGGACAGAGGATGAGACACCCAGCAACAGCAGACGTCACGATCTTCGATGAGACGACCGATCCCGCGGGACCGATCCACCTCGCGTCGTTGTGCCTGCGCAGGGACAGAAATCTGCTCGAAGGGCTTGCAGTCGCTGCGGTGGATTGCTGGTGGGCGAGTGGTGCATCGATCTGCTGGAAGAAACGGGCCAGATCGCATTCGATGCGTGGCGCTGCATCTCATGCGGTCATGTGCTGGATGCCGTCATGCAGCGAAACCGGCTACACCCTCCGGTTCCTCGCCGCCGGCCGGTGAGGCGACGGGAAGTGGTTTCCATGTAAGTTTCGTTCCGGAAGCGCGAAGGAGGGAATGATGCCATCGACCATGCGAAAGCCTCGAAGCAAACGAGTTCGCAAACGACCTTGGCGCGCGGCAGCAGCCGCTCACGTCGTCCGCGCGATCAGCCTCGTCTCTATCCACGCGGGTTGGGCGGCGTTCGCCTGGCGGCAGACGATCGCCAGCGAATGGCGCCGGACCGGTGCGCGCGGCAGCGCCTCCCGTGCGGCCGCGTTCGGAAGATCCGGGATCGGCGCCGGCGAACGCGGGCGTCTGTACGGACTGAGTATGCGGCCGGACGCCGGGTGACAGCGAGGTGTTGATATGGAAAGGGTTCACGATTGAGCCGGAAGGAAGGAGGAGTGATGAATTGGGGAAACCGAGAGGGCCACGTCTGGTCGATCATTCTCGCAGGCGGAGACGGGGTGAGAACGCAACCGTTCATTCGGCGCTGGTTGGGGGAGGACAAGCCAAAACAATACTGCGCCTTTGTCGGGACGCGGTCCATGTTTCAGCATACCGTCGATCGGGCCGCCAAATTGTCCCCGGCGGAACGAATCGTCGTCGTGGCAGCCCGTCATCACCAGGACGAGGTGTGGGCGCAGCTCGATCGCCGCTCGGTAGGTATGGTTCTCCTCCAACCGAACAATGCGGGCACGGCGCCTGGTATCTTTCTGCCTCTGACATATATTCGGGCGCGAGACCCCCACGCCACGGTGATCGTGTATCCGTCCGATCATTTTATCTATCCCGAGGAGCGCTTTCTGACGCTCGTGGACCACGCGGTGTGTACCAGCACATTGCGGCAGGGCCGTCCGATTCTCTTGGCAGCGCTGCCGGATGGTCTGGAACTGGAATACGGATGGATCGAACCGGGTCCGGTCATGGCCTGGACGGGCAGGCATCAGGTCCGGGAGGTACGCGCGTTCCTCGAAAAGCCGGATCATGCGCAAGCCCGCCGTGCCATGGCGAGGGGGGCCGTGTGGAATACGTTAGTGATCGCGGCGAAGGCCGACGCCCTGTGGGAACTGGGACGGCGGTGTGTCCCTGAAATCATGCCGCTGTTTAAACGGCTCCGGGACGCGATCGATACACCGCATGAAGTGCGTGTGCTTGAACACATCTATCAGGAGATGCCAAATCTGAATTTCTCGTCGGACGTGCTCCAGCGTATCCCCGAACAACTCGGGGTGATGGGGCTGAGCGGAGTCGTGTGGAGTGACTGGGGAAAGCCGGAACGGATCGCGACGACGCTGGAAAAGATCGGCAAGCAGCCGGCGTTCGCGATGGAACACCTCGTGGCGATCGCATGATTCCTTTCATTCAAAAGAGGAGCGCCGCGTTAGTGCGGACCATGAAGGCGGTGTGCACAGGAGGACCGTTGAAGCGGATCGCCCGTCATGGCAACGCGGCCTTTTTTCAGCAGTCTGCTAATAGCTGTCCATCGGCGGGCACGTACAAATCAGATTCCGGTCGCCGTACGCGTTGTCGATGCGCGAAACCGCCGGCCAGAATTTGAAGTCGCGGAGCCACGGAGCCGGAAAGGCTGCCTGTTCGCGGCTGTACGGATGTTTCCAGTCGGTCGCGGTCACGGCGGCTGCCGTGTGGGGCGCATTCCTGAGCGGATTGTTGTCGCGCGGAACGCGTCCATCCACGATGTCCTGAATCTCCTTCCGGATCGCGATCATGGCCTCGCAGAACCGGTCCAGCTCGGCTTTCGATTCGCTCTCCGTCGGCTCGATCATGAGCGTGCCGACGACCGGAAACGACATGGTCGGCGCGTGAAAGCCGAAATCCATCAGACGCTTGGCAATGTCATTGACCTCGACCCCGGCGCTCTCCTTGAATTGACGCACATCCACGATAAACTCATGGGCGACAAAGCCGTGCGTGCCCGCATAGAGCACGGGGAACTCCTTCTCCAGCCGTTTGACCATGTAGTTCGCGTTGAGGATGGCGACCTTGGTGGCCTTCGTCAGTCCGTCTCCTCCCATGAGCGCGATGTAGATCCATGAGATCGGCAGGATGCCCGCGCTTCCGTACGGCGCAGCCGCGATGGGCCCGATGGAGTCCTTGCCTCCCGACCGCGTGACCGGATGCCCCGGCAGATAGGGAGCAAGATGAGACGCGACCCCGATCGGACCCATACCCGGACCGCCGCCGCCGTGTGGAATACAGAAGGTCTTATGCAGATTCAGATGACAGACATCCGCCCCGATGTCGCCCGGCCGGCAGAGCCCGACCTGCGCATTCATATTGGAGCCGTCCATGTACACCTGCCCGCCATGCCGATGGACGATCTCGCAGACACGGCGAACCCCTTCCTCGAACACGCCATGGGTGGAGGGATAGGTAATCATGAGCGCGGCCAGCTTGGCGGCGTGTTCCGCCGCTTTGGCTTCCAGATCGCCCAGGTCCACGTTGCCCCGCTCATCGCACGCGACCGCAACAACTTTTAACCCCGCGATCACCGCACTGGCCGGATTCGTTCCATGGGCCGAGACCGGAATCAGGCACACGTCCCGCTGTCCCTGGTCTCGATGGCGATGATACGCGCGAATGACCATGAGGCCGGCGTACTCGCCCTGCGAGCCCGCGTTCGGCTGCAACGACACGGCGGCAAATCCGGTGATTTCGGCCAACCAGGTCTCGAGTTGTCGGCACAATTGCCGATAGCCGACGGTCTGATCCGCGGGCGCGAACGGATGAATCCGGCTAAAGCCTTTCCAGGTGACGGGAATCATCTCCACCGTGGCGTTGAGCTTCATCGTGCAAGAGCCCAATGGAATCATGGATTGGACGAGCGAGAGATCGCGTGATTGCAGGCGGTGCATGTAGCGGAGCATCTCATGCTCTGAATGATAGCGGTTGAAGACCTCGTGCGTGAGGTACTTGGTGGTCCGTGCGAACGCGGGCGGCATGCCCAGCGTGACGCTGCCGCCGAGATCCGCGACGGTGAAGGAGACCGGCCGATCTTCGGAAAAGATCTCGAAGAGAATCTGAATTTCCTCGGCCGTCGTTAACTCATCCAGCGCGATTCCGATGGCGTGATCGTCAAACCGCCGAAGATTGATGCGCCGAGCAGCGGCTCGCGCCAGAATCGCCTGCACGCGCGAATGCGCCGACTGTCCGCTTGGCGAGACCTTTATGGTGTCGAAGAAGGATTTTGCATAGATGCGATAGCCCAGCCGCCGCAATCCTTCAGCAAGCACGACCGCGAGGCCATGAACTCTTTGCGCAATCCGGCGCAGCCCTTCCGGCCCATGGTAGACGGCGTACATGCCGGCCATCACCGCCAGCAGCACCTGCGCCGTACAGATATTGCTCGTCGCCTTATCGCGCCGGATGTGCTGCTCTCTGGTTTGTAGCGCGAGCCGGTACGCCGGCTTGCCGGCGGCATCCCGCGAGAGCCCGACGATGCGGCCGGGAAGCTGGCGCGCGAATTCCTGTTTGGCCGAGAGGAAGGCGGCGTGAGGCCCGCCGAAGCCCAGGGGTACGCCGAATCGCTGGCTCGACCCCACGGCGATATCGGCCCCCCATTCACCGGGCGGTTGAATCAGGGTCAAGGCCAACAGATCCGTGGCGATAGCGACGAGGACTCCCGCGGCGTGCGCCCGTGTGATGAGGCCGCGATAATCATAAAGCGATCCATCGGTCGCGGGAAATTGCAGAAGAATGCCGAACAGGTCATGAGCGGCAAGGTCGATCGAGTCCGGCCGCCCAACCCGCAGCGCGATGCCCAAGGGTTCAGCGCGCGTTTGCAGGACCGCAATCGTCTGAGGGTGGCAGTCCTCCGCGACAAAGAAGCCGCGTCTCTCCTGGCCGGCGGTTTCCTTCAGCGTGATGCTGCGGCACATGGCCATGGCTTCGGCGGCCGCCGTGGCCTCGTCCAATAAAGACGCATTGGCGAGCGGCAAGCCCGTGAGATCGGCCACCATGGTTTGAAAATCCAGCAAGGCTTCCAAGCGGCCCTGCGCGATTTCAGGTTGGTACGGCGTGTACTGGGTATACCAGCCCGGATTTTCAAGAATGTTCCGTTGAATGACCGGCGGGGTCGCGCAGTCGTAATATCCCATGCCGAGGAACGACCGAAACATCTGATTGCGATCGTGTAACGTCCGCAATTGAGCCAATCCATCGTGCTCGCTTTGATGGGCGGCCAAGGCTAATGGCTTGCGCAGGCGGATCTCGCCGGGCACGGTCGAATCGATCAGCGCGTCAAGAGATTGTAGGCCCAGAGTGGCCAGCATTTCTTGAATATCCGCGTCCGAAGGTCCGATATGGCGGTGCACAAAATCATCCGGCCATCCGAGGATCTGCTGTGGGTCCATGGAGTCTCCTCACTCTCGGTCAACGTTACCGCGCAAGCTCAAGCTTATTATTTTGCCTGGAGGAACGGAGTGAAGCAAGAGCGCAGTGGTAGGTGATGTAAAACGGCAGGGGTATAGAACGGCGTGAGGATCGGGAAAGCTGCCAGGAAGCTCGCGGGCTGCCATGAAGATTCGAGTGAAAATGATGAGACCCTGTTCCATGACGGCACGGATCATCGGTCTCGGACGAGTAAGGGACCATATACGAGCAGCGTTAAGCCGAAAATATCTCCCAACGGAGACGGAGGCGCTAAGGAAATGGGGGTGAGCAATGCGGCGGCCCCCACCCCATTTTTGTGGGAATCACTGTCAGCGATTTAGGGTTCTGAATATGTCAGCAACGCCTGAGCCTTGCTCAGTGCTTCGCGCAAGACCGATACGTTCGCACGTTCTTTATATTCCGCTCTTCGGGCTCTCCAATCGAGACTCTTAATCTGGTCGGCCAGCACCGCCCCTTTGGTGCGCACTGTGCCTTTTAACTGAACCTCGAATGGGTAGCCTTTGATCTGTTTGGTGATTGGGCAACATAGCATGAGTCCCACTTTGTGATTATATTCGTCAGGCGACAAGACCAGCGCCGGACGACGCCCATCTTGTTCGTGGCCTGCCTGCGGCTGAAAATCCAACCAGACAATGTCACCCTGTTTAGGAACATATTGAGCAATCACAAGACCTCTCTTCCTACGGGGCGGCCACAATCGACGGCATCGTGACGGTTCTCGTCCGTGATGCCCGCGAGAAGAGCGGCAAGATATTTGTTCGAACTCAGCGGGGCTCTCTTGAGAATAATGCGCTCCTTGGAAACAGAGATCTCCAGGCGTTCATTCAAACAGAGTTTGCATTTCTTCACGACTTCGACAGGCAATCGAACGGCGGCGCTATTGCCCCATTTTTTGAGCACTGCTTCCATAGTCTCTACTCCTTGAATTTTAAGCTGACGATCTAAGAGTACCCTAACATCGTCAGATGTGTCAACATTGTAGACACAATACAGGATGAGGCGCGTAATACGGCAATACACACAATTTTTCCTGAATACGCATACGTGCTTATGCGCTAAGCGGGTACGTGTATAACATTTCCAAAAGGATCCCATGCCAGACCCGGATGAGCAAACCGGGATCACTGGTCTCGGGCATGGATCTCCCACGCGGCTATTAAGGTGAGGGCTGCGCCGGCGTCTTACAACTGTGCAGAACTGATTGCCTGCAGAATACGAGCCCTCCTGAACCTGGCCTCTGGGCCTCGGCCCCTCTTGTCTCCGCCGCCTCTCATCGGTCATGATACCAATGACGATCATTTCTCTTGTCCATTCCGAGGTTCATTGCCGACTCAGCTTGCATGAAAATTCATGACCTTCTTGTTGTGGGGGCCGGCCTCGCCGGCATGAGAGCGGCTCTCGCAGCGCCTCCACATCTTGAGGTCGCCATCCTTTCCAAAGTTCATCCCGTGCGAAGCCATTCGGTCGCGGCGCAAGGCGGCATCAACGCCGCGCTGGGCGAGAACGACTCCTGGGAGGCGCACGCCTTCGATACGGCGAAGGGCGGCCACTATTTGGGCGATCAGGATGCAATCGAGGCCATGTGCCGCGAGGCGCCCGGCGATATCCTCGAC
Organism: Nitrospiraceae bacterium; assembly: GCA_050731295.1. Classification (GTDB taxonomy): domain Bacteria; phylum Nitrospirota; class Nitrospiria; order Nitrospirales; family Nitrospiraceae; genus JBOHOS01. Next base: position 6,683 of record JBOHOS010000259.1, read on the forward strand.
CTTGAACGCATGGGCGTTATTTTCAGCCGGGATGAGGGGGGCCGCATCGCCCAGCGGCCGTTCGGCGGCGCCGGGTTTGCGCGAACCTGTTACGCGGCGGATCGCACCGGTCATGCCATTCTTCATGCCATGTACGAGCAGCTCCTCAAACGTCATATCTTGGTCTACGAGGAATGGTATGCGACGTCACTGATCGTCGAAGACGGGACCTGCCGCGGAGTCATCGCCTGGGACCTGCTTCACGGCGGGCTTCGCGCGATCGGCGCAAAGGCGGTGATCTTGGCGACCGGCGGCAGCGGCCGGGTGTTCCTCACCAGCACAAACGCGGTCATCAACACCGGCGACGGCATGGCGCTCGCGTATCGAGCCGGCGCGCCGTTGGAGGACATGGAATTTGTGCAGTTCCATCCCACCACGCTGAAGGACACAGGGATCTTGATCACCGAAGGCGCGCGCGGGGAAGGCGGCTATCTGCTCAACACGATGGGCGATCGGTTTATGAAGGCCTATGCGCCCGAGCAGATGGAGCTGGCGACCCGCTCCACCGTGTCGCTGGCCATCGGCAAAGAGATCCTGGAGGGGCGCGGGGTGGACGGCTGCGTCCTGCTGGATCTGCGGCATCTCGGCCGGCCGCGCATTCTCGAGCGGCTTCCGCAGATCCGCGAACTTGCAATCGAGTTCGCCGGCGTGGACCCCATCGAAAGCCCGATCCCGGTGCGGCCGGGCGCGCATTATCAGATGGGCGGCGTGCGGACCGATCAGTGGGGCGAAACCGACATCGCCGGCTTGTATGCCGCCGGTGAGTGCGCCTGCGTTAGCGTGCACGGCGCCAATCGTCTGGGAGGCAATTCCTTGCTGGAGACGGTTGTGTTCGGCCGGAGAGCCGGCCTTCGCGCCTCCGAGTACATCAGGCATGTGGCCCCGCGCGCGCTCTCCGACGCGGCCCTTCGGGTCGAGGAGTCCCGGATCAAAAAACTGATGACGAACACCGGAGCCGAGCGGGCGTGGCAGGTCCGGGATGAATTGGGCAAGACGCTGAGCCAAAATCTGGGCATCTTTCGGACACAAAAATCCATGACGCAGGCGATGGAGACCATCCGTCAATTAAAGGCGCGCGCCGAGCACATCGTTCTTCAGGATCGCGGCCGCATCTTCAACTCCGATCTGATCCAGGCGCTGGAGTTGGATTCGCTCCTGGACATCGCGGAACCCATCGTCGCCGGGGCCTTGGCTCGGATGGAGAGCCGAGGGGCCCACTACCGGTCCGATTTCCCCACACGAGACGACGCCAACTGGCTGAAACATTCCCTGGCGTACCGCACGCCGGACGGTCCGTCACTCAAGCATGCGCCGGTCACGATCACGCGATTTCTACCGAAGTAGTGAGAGGTTGAAATTTTCAGGCTCTCTGTGTATATTTTCTCTCTCTTCCCCCCTTCGATCTTCTCCGGTCTTTGGCGTACGATGGCCCCAACATGCCACGATCGAAGCGAAATGAGACAAGACAAAACAAAACTGACCCCATACGGTCAGGTCGATCCAAGGCCGCTCGAACCCGAGCCACATCTTCTCAGGCCACAAACCCTCGCCCCGCCGGACGCTCTAAGCCGCTCTTAGTGATCGTCGCCATCGGCGCCTCCGCCGGCGGGCTTGAGGCCATCGAACAATTTCTCGAACATATGCCGGCTGACCGTCGAATCACGTTTCTCATCGTGGTCCATCGGTCAACCGATCAGCCCACTCTCCTGTCTCAAGTCTTGCGCAGCCACACGCCGATGCCGGTGGTGGATGCGGTCAATGGGATGCCGATCAAGCCGAGCCACGTCTATGTGGGACCGCCCGGCCACTATCTGGTGATTCGGAAGAACAAGCTCTATCTCCTGACCCTTAAGAAACAGGCCGGGTCAACCTTGCCCATCGATTACTGTTTCCGTTCCGTGGCAGAGGATCGAAAGCGTCACGCCGTGGGCATCCTCCTGTCCGGAATGGGGTCGGACGGCACGATCGGCCTCAGACGGATTAAGGATCAAGGCGGGCTGACCCTGGTGCAGGAACCGAGATCGGCCCTGCACGTGGGGATGCCGGAAAGCGCGATCGGGAGCGATGTGGCCGACTATGTGTTGCCGCCGAACCGCATGCCGGATCAATTGCTCCGCCATGTGGCCAATCCCCATCTGATGGTGAGAGTAAGTCCTCTCGGGCCGGCGGCGCCGCCTTCCCGCGAGGCCTGGGACAAGATCATGGTTCTCATCCGTGATCAGGCCGGCCATGACTTTAGCTGCTATAAGCCGAGCGCCATCCTTCGGCGCATTGAACGACGGATGAACGTCCATCACATCAAGGACCTGGCGCTGTATGGCCGATACCTCGAAGAGACCCCGAACGAACTGACGACCTTGGCCAATGAACTGCTCATCGGCGTCACGTCCTTTTTTCGAGACGCCGAGGCCTGGAAGGCCTTCGCCAAGGCCTTGAA
>JBOHOS010000260.1:0-2462 GCA_050731295.1 Nitrospiraceae bacterium
GCAGACGGCGGCATGGCGACGAAGAAAACCCTCGCTCTCGCCATGAGTCATTCCCGTCATAAAGCTGAAGCGGTTCACCGCATGCCGAGAGAAGAGCCGGCCTTCGAAGAAAGCAGTCGTCTCATTCACAGTCTCGAGAAAACAGCACGGTTCAGGCTCCAGCGCCAGCACAATGACCCGCCCGGTGCGCTCGCGGATGCCATGTAGCGTGGTCAGATGCCGCAGCAGAAGCTCCGTCATGCGCTCCGTATCCGCCTCCTGTGTCATGCGCAGCTTGAAGGCGCCGGGTACGGTGCTGATACTGCCTCTCACATTTCCCAGCATCGGCCCAGACGGAAGGAGATCTGCCAGCAGCAGCGCTAATCGATCCGTATAGACCAGCCTCCTTTCGTCCAGCCAGTCAGGAAGGTAGACGTTCTCTTTAACCGCCTGTCCATGAAATCGGCTATACGGAAACCCATTGATGGTAAAGACATAGAGATTGTGAATCTGCAGAAAATGTGAAAAGGCCTCCAGCACATCGGGTTTCGATAAATCTTCTGCGGCTTCGGACGAGAGACGAAGCCCGACTCCAAATGGACGGTCGGGCGCCATGCGCGCCTTCACGGCTAAGACGTACTGTTCAAGGTTTCGCTGCACCTCCGGCCAGGTCTCTCCAGGATGGATATTGGTGCAATAGGTCAAGTGAGGATGACCAACCGAGGGAAGAATCATAGTTTGGTGGGGAGTGTCCGGCTGGCGGACAATCGAGCATGGAGTTGATCGATCCCCTTGCGCATCAGGTCTTCGCGCATCTCGTGGACTTCGAATCCTTTTCCGATGTCTTTGAGGAGCGTAATCGTCAACTCCCCGCCCAGGTGCTCACGAAATTCCGCAAGCCCATCCAGTAGTTCGGGATGCGCCAGCGCCTCGTCCCATAGACAGAATCCCAGGTCCTCCAAAAGCTTCACTACCCTATCGCCGGCCGGCCGCTCCAAAAATCCGGTATTGACCGAATACAGCGTATCGAGCGCGACGCCGATGGCCACGGCCTCGCCATGACGCAGACGATATTGACTGAGGGATTCCAGCTTATGCGCCGCCCAGTGGCCGAAGTCGAGCGGCCTGGCACAGCCAAACTCAAAGGGATCCCCGCAGCCGGCGATATGGTCCAGATGGATAGCTGCACATCGTCTGACCAGAAAAGTCACGACAGGGGGGACGCCTGCTTCGAGCGCCTGAGCCCGATCTACCATCCAGTCAAAGAAACCGGCATCACGAATGAGCGCCGCCTTTACCGCTTCTGCCATCCCGGCAATTTTGTCTCGGCGGCTTAACGTCTCAAGAAAACGCCGGTCATTCAGCACGGCGAACGGAGGCGAGAAGGTCCCCAAGAAATTTTTCTTTCCAAAAGCGTTCACCCCGTTCTTGACGCTCACGCCAGCATCGTCCTGCGCAAGCACCGTCGTCGGAACACGGATGACGCGAAGACCACGGTGAGCGATCGCCGCCGCGTACCCGGCCGTATCGAGCAGAGCGCCTCCTCCGACGATGACGACAAATGACTGACGATCCATGTTGCGCGTGTCGAGATCGCGATGAAGGCGAGCGATTGCGCCGAGGTTGTTTTTCACCGCTTCCCCGCCTTCGACCGTCACCGGCTCGCCCGCCAGGGCGAGCTGCTTTCGGTGGGAGTCAGCATAGCGCCGAATGTCCTCGGTCAAACCCGGCCACGCCATTGCCACAGCCTGGTCCACGACCACGAACATCCGATGGCGGCGCAGAGGCTCTCTTCGCGAGATGGCGGAAATTAGCTGCAGGTTCGCGGGGGAAAACACCTCGGTTGTAAAGATGACGGGATATTCAAACGATACCGTGAGCTTCTGAAGACGAACACCCATAGGGACGCAATCGGCTTGACGGACGCGCGAAACCCCATATTAGGACGACGGGAGGGACAGCGCTGCAGGAAAACCTTGTTTCTGCTTCTCAGTCATCTCACACGACCGACCAGAGATGGCCGTGAATATTTCCACAACCCGGGCGCCGATCACTCTCCGATCACTTGGACGATCAGGTCTCGGGCTCTCGCGCGAGTATCGAAGTCGATCACCACGATCTGCTGCCATACCCCGAGCATGAGCACGGTGTCCTGAAACGGAATCGTGATGGAAGGACCTTGCAGTTGCCCGCGCAAATGGCTATGGCCGTTATCTTCTCCGGGATTCCGCGTATTGTGTTGCCAAGCGGGGCTCGCGGGGATCAGTTTTTCCCAAAAGAATTTGGTGTCTTCCCGGAGACCCGGCTCATCTTCGATGATCAGCACCGAGGCGGTCGTATGCTTGACGAACACCGTCACGATCCCTGCCTTCAGCCCGGTGCCCGCCAGCGCCCGTTGCACCTCCACCGTCACATTTTCAACGTGCACGTCGCCTTTCATGCTGAGCCGGAACGGAACGGTTCTTACCGGCATGCCGATGCTC
>JBOHOS010000261.1:0-9499 GCA_050731295.1 Nitrospiraceae bacterium
CTCATCAACCACTGGCCTCTGCTCAACCGGTCGAGGACGTACCGGTATTCCAAATCTCCCCCATAGCCGCGATTGCTGAGGAAATCGGGCGTCACAATCACATCATGGCTTGGATTGATCGCCCAAAAGAAGCCTTGCCGGTAGTGAAGGCCGAAGCGGTTGTCGTACCCGACCGTCGGAATCAGAAATCCTGTTTTGCGGGTGGTTTGGATCGGATAGAACATGGAGGGCATCCGCAGCATCGGCCGGTCGTTGATGCAAAACCAGACCTTCCGGCCGTATACCCCTTCCCCCACGTTCAGATCGAAATCCTCAAACGTAAAGCGCCATGCGGGGATCTGTCCCTCCTGGGCGTCGCAATTGGTGAAGGATCCGTCTTTGACCCGATAGTGGCTTTCCGAAAATCGCTGCAGGATGCGTCCGGTGATCAAGCTGTTGCTTTCCTTAATGTACAGCTTTCCGTTGGTTACCACACCGGCATCGGTGTTCACATCCAGTTCCAGGCGTTCCGCCTTCAAGTCGGTGATGGGGTCCGTCAGATGCACGTGCCCGGTGGCGACCATCGTGCCGGTCAGCATCATGAGGGTGACATGATCGGCGGTCAACCGGAGCTGACCCTGCACGACCACCACCGACCCCTCGGCTTCGTACACATCGACGTTCCGAAGGTATTCCAAGCGATCGCCGGTGATATCAATGGGCTGAGAGGCCGGAGAGGGAGGCTTGACCGACACCGATTGCGACGGATCCGCGTCGGCGGCGAGGACCGAGGTCACACCGGCCATGAAGAGAACGAAGAGGAGCGGAAACGAGACGCGGATCACCGACGGCAGGCATGGAACCATCTCAACCACGGAGAGAAGACAGGACGCAGCCGCGCAAGAGCGCCTTGACTTCCCCCACGAGCATCAATGAACCTGTCACACAGATCAGATCACCGGCGGACGCCAACCGGCGAGCCAGTGCCAGCGCATCGGACGGCGACGGTGAGCCATGCACGATGCCGCGCCATCCTCCCACGGCGCCGAGGAGTTCCTCGATCGTGGCCGCCCTGTCCAGTTGCGCGCGGGTCAGAACCACGTCGTCGGCCGACGGCAGCACCGCCTGAAAGAATCCATGGTGATCCTTGTCTCGCATCAGACTCACCACCAAGATGACCCGAGATCCCGGGTGCTCGCTGCGATGCCGAGCCAGATAGTCGCCGACCACCGTCGCCGCGGCGGGGTTATGCGCGCCGTCCAACACCAAGAGCGGCCGCCGTTCGACAATTTCCAAACGGCCTTCCCATCGAACCGCCTGCAGGCCCAACCGAACGGCATCCTCTGAAATCCGAAACTCTTGCGAAGCCAGTTCAAGCATAGCTAGGGCGCACGCCGCGTTGTCGAGCTGGTGCCGGCCACGGAGAGGGCAGGATAGATCGCTGAAGGAGCGCGCCATGCCGTCGTATCGAAACGCCTCGACCGAGTCCCCCTCGATATGAAACGCCTCATTGAGGCGATACAGGGGCGCGCGGCGTTCTGAGGCCGCGACGGCGAGGACCGCCGACGCTTCGTGGTTGAGACGTCCGACCACGACCGGTAAGCCGGGTTTGATGATTCCCGCTTTTTCGTGCGCGATGGCGCCGACCGTGTGACCGAGATACGCCTGATGATCCAACGCCACATTGGTGATGACCGAGACCAGCGGCGTGAGCACATTCGTGGCGTCAAAGCGCCCTCCCATCCCGACCTCCACGACGGCGAGGTCCACGCGTTGGTCGGCAAAATATTGAAAGGCCATAACGGTCGTAAATTCGAAAAACGTCGGATCGATCGTGATCCCGACCGCGCCCCGAAGGCGTTCGGTCAACTTCACAATTTCCTGATCGGAGATGGCATCGCCGTTCACGCTGATCCGCTCATTGAAGGCGACGAGATGCGGCGACGTATAGAGCCCGACCCGATATCCTGCGGCCCGCAGGATGGACGCCGCCATCGTGGCCGTGGATCCCTTTCCGTTCGTTCCACCGACATGGAGAGCGGCATACCGCTGCTGCGGATCGCCGAAAGCTCGAAGCAGAGACCAGGTCGTCTCCAATCCCAACTTCACGCCGTGCTTCTGAAGACCATAGAGGTAGTGAAGGGTCGCGGCGTATGACATAACAGACCCGGCGCGCGGGGCAAGGGGACCAGAAAACGGTCAGGTCCCCCCCTCCTCACTCGCACCGCTATGGTTAGAGATGGCTCAGCAACGTACTGAGGGTTTCCTTCAAATGTTTGCGCTCCACGATCATGTCGATCATGCCGTGCTCCAGCAGAAATTCAGCGCGCTGAAATTCGTCCGGCAACTGCTGCTTAATGGTTTGCTCAATAACCCGCGGGCCCGCGAAACCGATCAGCGCTTTCGGTTCCGCGAGAATGACATCCCCCAGCATGGCGATGCTCGCCGTGACGCCGCCGAACGTCGGGTCCGCTAAAATAGAAATGAACGGCACCCGCGTTTCTCCGAGTTTGGCCACCGCGGCCGACGTCCTGGCCATTTGCATCAACGACAGAATCCCTTCCTGCATGCGCGCGCCGCCTGACGTGGTCACGAGTACGAGAGGATGGCGTGACGCTTGCGCTCGTTCCGCCGCGCGGCAAAACTTTTCTCCGACCACGGATCCCATGCTGCCGCCCATGAATCCGAAATCAAAGACTGCCAGCGCAATTCGCCGTCCATTCACCGCCGCCTCGCCGGCGACCAGCGCGTCCTTGCGTCCCGTTTTCTCCTGTTGCGCTTTGAGGCGATCCCGGTAGGAGCGTGTGTCAAAGAATTTCAAGGGATCCTGAGCCTCGAGGTCCGCGTCCCACTCGCGAAAGGTTCCCAGGTCGACGAGCAGCGCGATCCGCTCCGACACGGAGATCGGAAAATGGTAATCACATTTCGGGCAGACTTTATTGTTCCGATCGACTTCCTTGCGATAAACGATTTCCCGGCAGTGGTTGCACTTCAGCCACATGCCTTCGACCGACTTCGCACGCTTCGGGGTCTCCGGCGTCGTTGTCTTCTGTTTCTTAAACCAGGCCATTGGCACATCCACCGCTGATTGCCGAACGCGGCATCACGATCACATCACCGCTTCATCGTTCCGTATGGAGAAGCTAAATGGTTATTTCCTGTCCTTCCTCCAGGATGGTCAAGTTTGACATGCCCAAGCGCATGAGTTGCTGTCGAATGATTGATTGAAGCCGTGGCTTGAGATGATACACGAAGACCGGCAGATCGGGGCGGCCGATCTTCCGCCATTTCGTCGGGGAACGTGGTTTCAATAAAAGTGAGCGTGACCGGCTCGGAGGCATCATCGCCAGGTTATCCGCGAGCGTCGGCAATCCCTGAATGTGATCGAAGTGCAAATGGCTGAGCAGAATATGGCGGATGCGCTTCTGTTCTTGGAGGGTCAGGGCCGTCCCGATGGTCCTTGCGTCCACCATGACCGTGCCGTTGACGAGAAACCCGCATGTCCGGCATTGAGCCGGCCCGGACTCCCTTTCGATGACCTGTTCGGAGCCATGACACCCCGGCACACGGATTTTCACCGTGACGAATCCTCGCAGGGAGCGACCATCCGGCGTTGCCCGCTGGACGAGGAAACAACCGCCGCCTTCATGTGCTTCCCCTGAAAGGCCTCCATCCGAACGACTCGCATCATTTCATACCGAATACCCGCGCACCTGGCTCGACACCGAATGGGCCAGACCCCTTATCCGCCATCCGGCAAAAGCGCTGCAACTCTACCTAGCAGAGCAAAGGCTGTCAACACGGCAGGACATTCGAAGCATCGTCACAAGGGACTTTCACCGAGCACGATCCGGACCATCATCGTCAGGCCAAGGCCGATGCTTCCCGCGCTCGCCAAGCACTGCACGGCTATCTGAGCGCGTCTATCGAAGGATGCCGACAGGATAAGCGGAAGACTCATGAGGAGACCCAGAATCATCATGCCGAAGATAGAGCCGATCCCGAAAATCAAAATGTACGCCATTCCCTCCCACACAGTCTGGACGGCTGATACGACCATCAGCATGAGCGCCGCGGATCCTGCCAGCCCATGGGCCATCCCGACGAGAAACGGGCGAAGAGAGATCTTCAGCCAATGGTCGTGACCGTGGTCCGGATTCACTCGATGGCTATGCGCATGCAGGTGAGTCGCTCCGCTATGGCGGTGCGAATGGACGTGCCACCGCTCACGGTAGACCGTCCATGCCAGCGAACCGCCCAGCACGACGAGCAGCACACCGACACCGAATTCACAGGCCTCCGTGAACGGGGCCGGAATATTGACCTTGAGTAGAATGACGGCGGCCCCAACCAGAACGAGCACCATCGTGTGTCCGAATCCCCACGAAAACCCGATAAGGCCGGACGTGTGCAGGTCGGGACGTTTCGACAAGATCGCGGAGACCGCAGCAACGTGATCGGGATCCAGTGCATGTCGCGCCCCCAGGAGAAACCCGAGGCCCAGCACAGTCAGGAACTCGAGATCAGGCATGAATTGATTCCGGGAAGACGATCGCAGGAAATAGGCGAATTACGAGACTGATTCGTTGGACAAGATTCTGACGCGTCACCTCGATGCCGGGCGCATCGTCATCCGCCTCTGGCATGCATTTCGAGGTGAGGATCTTCACGGAGTTTGTCGATGTCGATCAATCGCGCTTCACGGAGACCCAGCCGTTCGAGAGCTTTTCGATCCTCGGCGCCGCGATCCCGCCGGCCTTGCCATCCCGAGCGGATGATGGCCTTGATGTCTTCTCGTGAGGCGCCGGCCCTCAGCGGTTGTCGGAGATCAACTCCGTCTTTGGCGTAGAGGCAGAGGTACCAGAGACCATCCGCCGTGAGCCGGCTGCGATCACACGTCGAGCAGAACGGCGTGGTGGTCGACGGAATAATGCCGAAGGTCACGCCGTCCGGCAAACGAAACCGCTGCGCCGGCGCGGAATGCTCTTCCCTCAGCGGATCGACCGTTCCATAACGAGCCCCCACCATCTCGAGGATGGCCGAGCGCGAGAGCACCTTTCCCATCGACCAATCGGTCGCGCCGCCGACATCCATGTACTCGATGAACCGGACTTCTGCGCTCATGCGCTTGCCGTACTCGATGAGGTCGATGAGTTCATCATCGTTGAACCCGCGGATCGCCACGGTGTCGAGTTTCAGACTGGGAAAGCCGATCTTCGCGACCGCGGCGATGCCGTCGAGCACTCGGTCAAAACTGTCGCGTCGCGTAAGCGCGCGGAAGCGTTCCGGCCTCAGCGTGTCGAGACTCACCGTCACGCGATGCAATCCGGCATCGTACAGTGCTTGCGCCTGCTCGGCTAAGAGAATGCCGTTCGTCGTCAAGGCCACGTCCTTAAGCCGGCGATTCTTCGCGAGCATTCGGACCAACGCGGGCAGGTCTCTCCGCAACAGCGGCTCCCCGCCGGTCAACCGGACCTTATCCACGCCGAGTTCCGTGAACAGATCGGTGATCGTATTGATTTCCTCGAACGAGAGCAGCGTTTCGCGGGGGAGCCACGCATACTCCTCTTCCGGCATGCAGTACTTGCAGCGCAAATTGCAGCGATCGGTGACCGAGATGCGTAGGCTGCGCAACGGCCGGCTAAAGGCATCGACGACCATCGATGTCCGGCTGTCCACGGAGTCGGCGCTCATGGGTGCTCCTCGACCCATACCTGGCCCTCCGGCGTCTGCTCCAGTTTCCAGATGGGAGTGATCTGCTTTAATTCATCGATGCACCAGCGGCAGGCTTTGAAGGCCTCCGCCCTGTGCTCCGCTCCGACCACGATCAAGACGATATTTTCGCCGATATCGATCGGGCCGAAGCGGTGCAAGATCAGCACCTCGATCACGCCGAAATCCTTGAGCGCCCGCTCCCGGATTTCACGCAACTTCTTTTGGGCCATGCCTTCGTAATACTCAAAGGTGATGCCGGAGACATCATGACCTTTGGAGCGATCCCGCGCCGTTCCCAGAAAGGTCGCGATCCCGCCGATCCGTGTCGAACGCCGGCGCACCCGGCCGATCTCGGCATCCAGTGAAAAATTTTCACGCTGCACGCGAACGAACATCGCCTCATCGGATACGGTTGCCTGATCCGAGCCGCCTGCAAACGGGGGAAGCAGCGCGATTTCGTCGCCTTCCCCAATCACGGTGTCCTCGCGGGCGATCTCTTGATTGACCGATACCAGAACCTTCTTTTTCTGGATCAAATCGGTAATCTGCGGGTATTGGCCTTCAAGTTCGGCCATCAGGTCCTTCACATCGCGAGACCCGTTGAGCGCTATCGTGAGATCGGTGTGATTGCCGACAAGCGTTTTGATAAGACCGAACAGCTTGATCGTGATCATCGCTCCCTTTTGAGAGCCAGTCGACATTCCGGGATCAGCCTTGCCTGGTATAGGTTCCGGACTTCCCGCCCGACTTTGACACCAGCGAGATGTTCGTAAAACTGATCCCTTTGTCGATGGCTTTGCACATATCATAAATGGTCAAAGCCGCGACGGATACTGCCGTCATGGCCTCCATCTCAACACCCGTTTGCCCCGTGGACTTGGCTGTGGCGGTGATCGTGATCGAGCAGAGACCGTAGCGGTCCGGCTGAGGTTCTTCTGTGAATCCGATGTCGACGCTGGTGAGCAGAATGGGATGGCACATGGGGATAAGATCAGGCGTGCGTTTGGCGCCCATGATGCCAGCCATTTGCGCGACCGCGAGCACGTCGCCTTTCGCGACCTTTCCCCGTTGGATCTTCTGCAACGTCTCCGGTTTTAATGAAATACGGCCGTGCGCCGTCGCGACCCGCTCCGTCGTGTCTTTTTCTGAGACATCGACCATGCGGGCTCGGCCGGCATCATTGAAATGCGTAAGCTCAGCCATTTCTTGAAAAAGCGAGCGTTCGCTTGAGCCTTGATTCAATTGATTATAGGAGTCGCTGGAAAATCAAGTCAAGCGAAATGGCGGGAGACTATTTCCGTTTCCTGGCGGCGGGTGATTGAGACGCTCTGAGGCGTTTGGCTCGATTCATGGCTCTCTTGAGCTTGCTTAACTGTCCTTTGGCGTGAGCGCTCTCAAGTTGTAAGTCGGCCAACTGAACGCGGACATGAGCGATCTCTTGTTTATGCAAGCTGGTCCATTCCGCACGGGTGAGGTTTTCGCCTTCGCCATCTTTCCGTGCTCGTTTGATGCGATGATCAAGAGACTCGCGAAGCTGTTTCTGACGCATGGCGAGAAGGGATCTCAATGCGCGCTGCCGAAGCTCGATTTCCGTTTGTTCTTGTGCGCCTTCACGCAGGTCTTTGGCAAGCATGGGTTGCTCCTTAAAAGATTCGCTTCACGGCTTGCATTGTACTCTAAATGATGACAGGGTTCCAGAGGACTTAAACCATTACATATCATTATGTTATAACGTTATTACAGCTGAAGAACATCGCCTGCTTGACTCTGCCAAATCCCATCGATGAGAATGGCCCTGCCGAAGGGAAAATCCATGAGTGACCAGTTGGTTTTGGAACGGCTCGAATTTCAAGCCCATATCGGCGTGAGCGTCGAGGAGCGGCAAGTGGCTCAGACCATTGGTGTTGATCTGGAACTCGATTATGAGCCTCGCATCCTACACACCATCGCTGCAACTGATGACATTTCCACAGCGATCGATTATTCCCACATCGCCGAGCGCGTCGTCCAAATCGGTTGCGAGCGGGAATTTCACCTCCTTGAGACGCTGGCGGAACGGCTCTGCCGGATGCTTTTCGAGGAATTTTCAATTTCGAAAGCGTGTGTGTGGGTCAGAAAGCTCAAGCCGCCCATCAACGACCTGCGCGGATCAGCCGGTGTACGACTGGAACGAACGCGTGCCGATCAGATCCCGGAGCCGAGACCGGCTCGGTTTCTTCTCGATCATTGGCACAGGCTCCCTAAGGGAGACGCCCTGGACTTGGCGGCGGGTCATGGCCGACATACCGAGTATCTCGCCGCACAGGGATACTTCGTCGAGGCCATCGATCGCGATGAACAGGCGCTCGCCGAGTTGGCCACGCGCACCCGGCAACGACATCTCCGGGTGAGTACTCGGACCCTCGACCTGGAACAAGACCCGGAACGCGATCCTGGCCTGCCGAAAGAACGGTATGACGTCATTCTGGTGTTTTTTTACCTGCACCGACCGATTTTCCCGGCTCTGCTTCAGGCTCTGAAACCCGGCGGCGCCCTGATGTACGAAACGTTCTTGATCGACAATCACACCAGGTTTCAGCACCCCAGGCGCCGCGAATTCTGTCTGGCGCATAACGAACTCCTGCAGCTGACGCGAGGACTGCGGGTACTGCATTACGAGGAAGGCGAGCACGAGGGCACGCACGGTTTCGAACCCGTCTTCACGGCGAGGTTGCTCGCACAGAGAGCACCGTAATGGCCTCCATGAGCCGTCTTGATCTTCATCTCCACACCGTCTATTCCGACGGCAGTCTTCCCCCGGGCGACGTGTTGGCGCTGGCGCAGAAGGCCGATGTCAGTGCGCTGGCCATCACCGATCACGACACGGTAGACGGAATTCCAGAAGCCATCGACGCCGGCCAATGCCTCGGCATCGAAATCATTCCGGGAATTGAAATCAGCTCGCGTCTGGGATCGACTGAGATCCATATCCTCGGTTATTTTTTTGACTGGAAGGACACGACGCTGCTGGCTCATCTCGACCGCTTTCGCAAGGCGCGGCATGTGCGCAATCCGCTCATCATCGAAAAGTTGAATGGTCTGGGGATTGAGCTCACCTACGAAGACGTCAAACACCTCGCGCAAACGGACTCCATCGGACGCCCGCATATCGCGCGGGTCTTGATGGAGAAAGGCTACGTGAAATCGGCCAAAGAGGCATTCGATCGTTATCTGGCCGATGGCGCTGCCGCGCACGTTCCCCGGGAATTACCCGCGCCGGCCGAGGCCATTGCCACGATCACGGCGGCGCGGGGGATCGCGGTGCTCGCGCATCCCTCGTGGCTGGACCGCTCGGAAGGCATTTATAAGATTTGTGATCGGTTAAAATCCGAAGGACTAGCCGGCGTCGAGGTTCATTACAGCACGCATCGCCCGGAGCAAACGGCTCAATATCTGGAAACCGCCCGCCGCCTGGAACTGCTGGTGACCGGGGGCAGCGACTTTCACGGTGTCACCAAGCCGGATATCGAGGTGGGAGTGGGACGAGGCAATTTGCAGGTGCCCGCCAAGCTCTTGGAACCTCTCCGCAAAGCCGCAAGCTCGTAGCCTTCCCCGTCAAGTCCCGATTTCTTTGTATCGATAGTACGGCTTGATTCGGTAGTTCACGAATCGTCCTTTTGAATCTTCCTTCATCAGTTCTTCGAAGACATGCTCCGGGACGTGAAAATAGTGATAGACCGAACCTCCTTGATATTCCAGTATGAGCGTCCGGTGGTCGGGATCATACGCGGCGCTGCGAAGAGTCGAAGAACTGACAGGGTGGCGA
>JBOHOS010000262.1:0-2870 GCA_050731295.1 Nitrospiraceae bacterium
GCGCTGGGCGAAGTCGCGGCGTTGAAAGACAACAGCAACGAAATGAGCCGCAATCTGAAAGACACGACCCAGTAGAACACGGAGCAGGATTGGCTGAAAACCAACCTCGCCCTCATGACCAACAAGATGCAGGGACAAAAGAATCTGACGACCGTCTCGAACCTCATCTTATCGGAGCTGACGCCGCTGGTGAACGCGCATCACGGCGCCTTTTACATGAATGAAGCCGCCGAAGAATTGCCGGTCATGAGGCTGTTGGGAAGCTACGCGTACAAAGAGCGTAAAGGCGTCGCGACCTCCTTCAGGGCCGGAGAAGGACTGGTCGGCCAATGCGCATTGGAGAAGGAACGCATCTTGGTCACCAATGCGCCTTCGGACTACATTCAAATTACGTCCGGTCTCGGCAGCGCGCCGCCGTATAATATCGTGGTGCTGCCCGTGCTCTTCGAAGGCGAGGTCAAGGCCGTTATCGAACTGGCCTCGTTCAACCGGTACAGCGAGATCCACCTGACCTTCCTCGATCAGCTCAAGCAAACCATCGGCATCGTGTTGAACACGATCGCCGCGAACATGCGGACGGAAGATCTCCTCAAACAATCGCAAGCGTTGACCGCGGAGCTGCAGGCGCAACAACACGAGCTGAAGAGCACGAACGAGCGGTTGGAGCGGCAAGCGGAAACGTTGCGCAAATCCGAGGAGTTGCTTCGCACCCAGCAGGAGGAGCTGCGGCAGAAAAACGAGCAGCTCGAAGAGAAGGCGAATTTGTTGTCTCAGCAGAATACGCAGGTGGAAACCAAGAATCGCGAGGTCGAAGACGCGCGGCGGGCGCTCGAAGAGAAAGCCTCGCAATTGGCGGTCTCGTCGAAATACAAGTCGGAGTTTTTGGCCAACATGTCCCATGAATTGCGGACGCCGCTGAACAGCTTGTTGATTCTGTCGAAGCTGCTTTCAGACAATCGTGAAGAGACGTTGAGCCCGAAACAGGTCGAGTTCGCGCGCACCATTTACGCGTCGGGAAGCGACCTGCTGGCGCTGATCAATGACATCCTGGATCTGGCCAAGATCGAATCCGGCACGATGGGCGTCAGCATCAGCTCGGTGGGATTTGCCGAGCTGACCGAGTTCGTGGATCGCACGTTCCGCGAAGTGGCCCAGAACAAAGGTCTTGCCTTCGAGGTGGAACGGGTCTCGGGACTGCCGGCGGCCGTCCAAACCGATTCGCTGAGACTCCAGCAGGTCCTTAAGAATCTCATCTCGAACGCGATCAAATTTACAGCGCAGGGATCGGTGACCTTGCGGATCGAAAAGGTCGTGTCGGGGTGGGATTCGTCCCATACCGTGCTGAATCAAGCCGATGCCGTGCTCGCCTTTTCGGTGACGGACACCGGCATCGGGATTCCCGCGGAGAAGCAGCAGATCATCTTTGAAGCGTTCCAACAAGCCGACGGCACCACCAGCCGGAAGTACGGCGGAACCGGGCTTGGGCTCTCGATCAGCCGTGAAATCGCGCGCCTGCTCGGCGGCGAGATCCAGGTCAGGAGCGTCATCGGAAAGGGCAGTACCTTCACGTTCTATCTTCCCCGAGTGTGCAGCACGATTCTGCCTCGGTCCACTCAGCCGGCGTTGGCCACCAAAGAAGCGTTCCGCGATCACGTGGCAACGCCGGAATTTCGCGCGCCGGTGATCGCCGCCGCCGAGGTTCCCGACGATCGGAGCGCGATCGAGGGAGGCGAGCGGGTGCTGCTGATCATTGAGGATGACGCCGCATTTGCGCAAATTCTTTTGGATCTCGCGCACGAAAAAGGGTTCAAAGGGCTGGTGGCGACTACCGGGGAAACCGGATTGGGCCTCGCGCGGCGGTTCAAGCCGACCGCGATGACGCTCGACCTGTGCTTGCCCGACAAGGACGGCTGGGCAATTTTGGACCGGCTTAAGCACGATCCCGTGACCCGACACATCCCGGTGCATATCATCTCTGTGGAGGAAGCGCGGCAGCGGGGCCTCCGGCAAGGCGCGTTCGGCTATCTCAGCAAACCGGTCGATCGCGGATGGCTGGAGCGCGCCTTCGACGACATGGTGTCGTTCATTGACCGCCCGTCGAAAAACCTGCTGGTGGTGGAAGACAACGAGGACCAGCGTCGCAGCATCATCGAGTTGATCGGAGGCGGGGATGTGCAGACGACGGCCGTCGGCAGCGGGACGGACGCGCTCAACGCGCTGCAGAAGGGTTCGTTCGACTGCATGGTGCTGGACCTTCGCCTGCCCGATATGTCGGGCCAGCAGTTGATCGAGGCGATCCATGACCGGTTCGGGCATCGCAATCTGCCGATCATCGTCTACACGGGGATGGAATTATCCAGAAAGGAAGAAAGCGAGCTTAAACTGCTGACCGAAGCGATCATCATCAAAGACGTCCGGTCGCCGGAACGCTTGCTCGATGAAACCGCTCTGTTCTTACACCGAGCGTCCGACGCCTTGGCCGTGTCACAGCGGGAGATGATCGAACAGGTGCATCAAACGGATCCCGCGCTCGCCGGCAGGCGGGTGCTTATCGTGGACGACGACATCAGGAACATCTTCGCGCTGACCAGCATTCTCGAACAGCACGACATGGAAGTCTTGCACGCCGAAAACGGCCAGGAAGGGATCGCGGCATTGCGCGAGACGCCCGACATTGATGTCATGCTCATGGACGTCATGATGCCGGATATGGACGGCTATCAGACTATGCACGCGATCCGCAAGATGCCGGAGTTCGCCTCGCTGCCGATCATCGCCGTCACGGCCAAGGCGATGAAGACGGACCGGGCCAAGTGCATCGAAGCCGGCGCCTCCGATTATATTTCCAAGCCGGTCGATCCGGAGTTGCT
>JBOHOS010000263.1:0-5892 GCA_050731295.1 Nitrospiraceae bacterium
TCTTTCGCCATCCCGAAGTTGCACGTGGATTCCGTCGTGGCGGTCGAATTGTTGAGCGGCTGCGCGGCCGCGAGGCCAAGGAAGATCAGGCTCAGTGCGGCGGCCACGGCGAACCGTAGGGCGCCATTCGAGATAGCGTTGAGGGATGTCATGGGCGCAGCCACGCGGTGATCGTAGCATACCTGTTCCCTTGCAGCCAATGGAGCCTGCGCGTAGAATCGGGCGGACGGAAGACCGTCAATCAGACCGACGGAGTTCTCATGCTCGCCACTCGCATCCATCAAAAAGACAGCCTGTTCTATTTCATCTCCTATAAAGCCACGGACCTGCTCGAGAAGGTTCGGTTCACCAGCCGGTATTATTTCGAGGGTGAGGAGATCAAGGGAGACATGCTGCGGGAGGATGACGACGTGGCCCGCTTCATCGCCGGCATCGAACGGAGCGAAAAGGGGTTTCAGCGCGCACTGAACCGGCAAAAACTGAAACAGATCCTGAATTTTTACGAAACCGTGGTGACTCAGCCGATGGTGCCCGGCACCGTCCTCTTGTTCACCGATGAGACACTGCGTTTTCAGAAGATGGGGGATTCCGAGTCGGTGGGCTTCCTCAGCGAGCCGAAAGGGAAATATCTCATCATCGACGGCCAGCACCGGATCGCCGGCTTGCATTTCTTTCGAGAGCGCCACCCCGATGAGATCGCGCGGGTTGACGTGCCGTGCGTGCTGTTCGACGGCCGGAGCGCCGAATTCGCGACCGAAATGTTCGTGATTATCAATTCGACGCACACCCGCATCAATCGGTCCCATCTCGTGGACCTCTACGAAAAGGTCTCATGGGAAAGCCCCGAGAAGAAGTTTGCGGCCAAAGTGGTCATTCTGCTCTATGACGAGAGCGATTCGCCGCTCCAGTACAAGATTAATCGGCTGGGCGGGCGGAGCAAGCAGGAGAAATGGATTCTGCAGTCGGAGTTGTTTAACGAATTGCACAAGCTGGTCGTGCACCATGCGCGCTGGCTTGAGTCGCACCTTGGAATGAAGGCCGGCAACTGCTATGCCCTGGTGCGCGATTATCTGAAAGCCGCCAAGGATGTCATGGGCGAGGTGTGGGGCAACAACGACCGCTACATGTTCACGCGCGACGTGACGCTGAAGGCGTTGATCCGGGTGCTGGACGATTTGATCGTGGATCGCAAGCTGATGGGACAGTGGGAGCAGGACACATCTCCTGAGCCGTTCGTATCGACGCTCAGACCGTGGGCGGAGCTGGCAAAGGACTTCCGGGCCGAGGGCTTCTATGAACGCTTCCCCGCCAAAGGCCAGGTCGAGCGGGTGCGCAAAATCCACACACGGCTGATGGACGCGATCATAGGCTAGGAGCCTGTCCGAGTAATCCGAAAATCCGTGTTTTGGGGGGTCTCTTCACACCCCTGATCGCATGGAGATCGTTAATCCTGAGCCAATTGTGTGCGTCCAAAAATTTTATCTTTAATTACTCGGACAGGCTCCTAGACGTCGTGGCGGTTATCGGGCCTCTGGGCGGGGCATCCCATTGTGAACCATGACTCGAAAAGCCCTCCGTGAAGAGTTCCGTCAGAAGAGACAGGTTCCAGGCCGTTCCTTCCTCTCACGCTTCCTTCTCCAGCGAGTGGAGAAGGCACGCGACGGCGCTGTCTTGTTGAATCCGATTGTTATGGGCAGACCTCGCGGTGCGCTCTTTCTGTTCGTCTGGCTGGTGGCGTTCACCGCCATGATCCGTGTCGCGCAGGGACAGGAGAATGGACAGGACAAGACGGGCTCGGCGTTCCAGTGTATGGCGACCCATCGGGGCATCGGCGCGGTGCTCGCATCGCTTGTAGGTCCAGGACCTCGGCCGGGCAGTGAGCGGTTCTACCAAAGCTACATCTATGGAAACCGGCTGGATATTGTGGCCGTGGATCCGGACTCGGGAGACTATGAGACGTTCTCGAGTCCCGTCCCCGGAGAGAACGGCGCCTGGGCGCTTGCGTGGGGACCGGATGGCAATCTTTATGTGGGCACGCTGCCACACGCCCGCCTCTTCCAATTGGACCCACGCGCAGGAACCCTAGCCGACGTGGGGCGGCCCAGCGATTCGGAAGAGTATATCTGGAAGCTGGCGCTCGGCGCAGATGGGAAGCTCTATGGGGGCACGTACCCGTCGGCAAAATTGATCCGGTACGATCCGGCGACGGGAAGGAGCGATGACCTGGGCAGCATGGATCCGACCGAGCAGTATGCCGTGTCCATTGCCGGGAGCGATGACGGCTTTATCTACATCGGCATCGGCTATGGAACGGCCCACCTGATCGCATACAATATTGCGTCTGATCATCACCGTGACATCCTGCCTGTGCAGTACCAGACGACGGGGGCGGTGTACGTTCGCCGGCATGGAGATGGGCGCGTCTATGCGGGTGTCGCCGGACAATCCTTTCAGGTTCAAGGCTGGACGCTTGACATTGTGGATGCGACGCAGGTGCCGGCGGTCCCGTTCGCCAACCGGCTGCTGGATGGACGGCTCGTCGTTCAGGCGGGCGACGGCACGGTTCGGGTGTTCGATCCACAAACAAACACAACAACAGAACGTCCCTTCCGGTATGCGGGAAAAGACCTGGACGTTTTTCGTCTCGGAAGGGGGCCGGATGGCATGCTCTATGGCAGCGGATACATGCCCGCCCGCTTCTTTCGCGTCGATCCATCCACGGGCGAGCTTGAGGATTTGGGGATTCTAGGCGACGGCGAGTTCTACAATTTTTTAGAGCATGGGCGTTCACTTGTGGGCGCAACCTACGCCGGCATGTCCCCGCTGATGGTCTACGATCCGAATAGACCATTTGCGCCGGGAAAAGGCGCCGATGCGAATCCTTTTTTCGTAGATTTTCCCGGCCAAGTCGTGTCCTGGCGTCCCATAGCGATGATCAACGGGGCGGACGGGCACGTGTATGTCGGCGCACAAGCCGACTACGGAAAACTCGGAGGTCCATTAACGGTGTGGGATCCGGCGACAAACCAGGTGGAGATCTATCATCATCTGATCCCGGACCAGAGCGTCGTCTCGCTGGCGACCGTGCAAGGCTGGGTCATCGGCGGGACGACCATCCACGGTGGGGGCGGGAGCCACGAGACCGAGGAGAAAGCCACGCTGTTTATCTGGGACCCCATGACGAAGCAAACGATCTTTCGCACTCCGGTCAATGCGTCCACGATCACGAATTTGATTGCGGCTTCGGGAGATCGGATTTACGGCTTTGCGGATGCCACTCTGTTTGTGTTTGAACCAACGTCTCGCCGATTGACGATGACGAGCTCATTAATTCCGGACTTGATCTATAACAGTGTGGCTTTGGATCCGGAAGGCGTGATCTGGGGCGTCAGCCGTGAAGGCATTTTCACGATTGATCCGGCCACTGACGTTGCCCAACTTCTGGCGAACGCGCCGGAGCGGATCACCGCCGGATTTGCGGTGCAGTGGCCGTCTCTCTACTATGCATCAGGGCCGAAGATCTGTCGCTATGAGGCGCCGCGCACACTGCCGTAAGATTTTGGCTGTGATCTGTTCGCCGGTCGTGGAATCAGCCGCGGCGGGAGAAGTGTGGTCGGCGCCGGCCCGTCTCCATCTGAGGGGTGGGCCCGTTCCAAATGAGGTAGGGAGGCTTTTTCATATGAGTCACCGAATCGGGATACAAGCGTAAGGCATAGACGTAGGCTTGTTCCTGGGCCTCTCGACAGGTCGCCGCTTCAAATGCATACCCGGATACCAGCCGCAGTTCCATCTGTTCCCGATTGCACCCGGTCGACACATAGAGTTCGCACCTGAAGTTCGCTTCGCCGACATATTGTGTGCTGAGTATCAGCCGGGAGCCGTCTTGAAATGTCGTCATCGGATCTACGTTCATCTTCGCCATATCAGTGATGCGTTATTTATGAGCCAGGTCTGCACCTCGCCCCCGGCTCTGTGTCTCGAGCGGCTGAATGATGACGAATCGGGTCTGGTCGAACACGCCATGGAGCTGTTCGGTGACGTGGCGACGATAGTCCACGCTGGCTTTCTGCTCTTTGGCCATGAGAACAAGGCCATCCTGATCAGTGAGGATCAACAGGTCGCTCTCTGCCGCCAATTCCCGTATGGGAGCGCCTATGCTGATGCGATACTGAGTCTTACCATCCGGATTGAGGTTCGACCCGCTGACGATCTCCGTCAAACCGTCGATAGAGCCCTCAACCCCCTTCAGACTGACTTTAGTGCCATTCGGAATCCGTACCCACGGTTTTCCGGTGCTGAGCCGTTTTGATTTATCTTCATTGTTCATGGATTGCCTCGTTGGAATCGGAACATCGCTGCGACAGGTTATGCTGCTCAACTCTAGCTGCCTTAACACGCTCCCTGCGTGAGAGCGGCGGAAACCAAGGAATCGATCGCGCGAGGACGAAGGGGAGGCGCGAGGAATAGGATAGCCGGCGTGGCTTACAACATCATGGGTCATGCTACGCGTAAAGCGTGGGCTGGTCAAGCGGTATTATGACCGGTCCCAGAGGAGCGGCGCGAAGCGGACGCGTGTGACCGATCCGGAAATGTAAACTCGGCGAGTTCGACCTTCTCCAGACCTTGTTTGACCATGGCGGCGAGATCAAACCCGCGCTCGATCTTTCGGATGTGATCGAGGTCGGTTTTCGTGCTCGGGTGAGGAGGGACGAAGAGTTTGCAGCAGTCCTCGTCCGGCTCGATGGACGTCTCAAAGCTTCCGATGCGTTGCGCCTGCTCCGTAATCTCGATCTTGTCCATGCCGATCAGCGGACGAAGAACCGGCAGGCCCGCAGCGTCTTCCACCACCGCAAGATTCTCCGGAGTCTGGGAGGCCACCTGGCCCAAGCTGTCTCCTGTCACCAAGGCCCAACACCGCTCTCGTCCGGCAATCTCCCCGGCGATCCGCATCATCAACCGGCGATACAGCACGATTCGGAACGGCGCCGGCGCCCCAAGGACAATCTGTCGCTGGATCTCGCCGAATGGAACCAGGTACAGCCGCGAGGAGAGCTGAAACTGGGTCAGCAATTGCACGATCTCGCGCACCTTTTCCTCGGAGGCGCGGCTGACGTACGGCCGGCCGTGGAAGTGGACGAACACAACCTTGCAGCCGCGTTTCATCATACGATGCGCGGCCACCGGCGAATCGATACCACCGGAGATCAAGCAGACGACTTGACCGCTCATGCCGACCGGCAGCCCTCCTGCGCCCGTGCGCCGCTCAACCGAATAAAAGGCTTCCTTGGACAGCATCTCCACATGGACGGTGAGATCGGGATGGCGAAGATTGACGGGTTTGCCGGTTTGTTCGCAGATGCGCGCGCCGATCTCACGCTCGATGTCCATCGAGGTTCTGGGGAAGCGTTTGTCGGCTCGTTTCACGCTGACACGAAAGGTGGCAAATGGCAGATCGCGTACCGCGTCGCCCACCGCTGTCTTCAGCGACTCAAGGGAAGCGTCTCCGTTCAGAGCAATGGACCGGGCGAGTGAAAAATTCGCGATTCCGAACACACGACTCAGCCGATCGCGCACCGCCTCCCAGGACGTGTCTTCACTCAGCGCGACGCGAATTCGTCCCTGCAAGGACTCCACGCGCTTGACGCGTAGGTCACGAAGACAGCGCCGAAGATTGCGGACGAGCCGCTGCTCAAAAAACGGCCGGTTCCGTCCTTTCAGCGCCAGCTCGTGGTAATGGATGATCGCGCAACGCATCTCGGCTCATCAGGATGCTGAAAAAGGCTTATTGCACCCACCCACCACCCCAGGCGTGCCAAGACACGCCCCTTCCCGAGCTTCGTTCTCGTCTCGAAAAAATCCTCAACGTAGCCCAGAGGCTACGCCTCCGGTTTT
>JBOHOS010000264.1:0-3442 GCA_050731295.1 Nitrospiraceae bacterium
GCTGTCTCTCCCGTCCACGTGATATTTCTTTTCGACCACAACCTTTCGCCAAAATTGGTCAAGGCATTAACGGATGTCTGTTGGAAGATAAGGACCTCATGGCCGCGCTACGCAAAGGTGTTGCCGATGTGGAAGCCGGAAGAGGCATTCCTTGGGAGAAAGCGAAATCCAGGTTAGGGCTGTGAAGTATCGGATAGTGATTACCCCCTTCAGCGCTTCTTATGCCGAAGGCGATAACAGACCGAAGGATCAAGACAAAGCTCAGTGAGTGTATTGATCGGCTTGCCGAGGGCCCGGAAAAACGTGGCAAGGCTCTTACGGGAGATTTGGCGAAGTATCGCAGCCTAAGAGCCGTTGGACAACGGTATCGGATTATCTATCACTCCAGCCGCGATTACGGGAGGTAAGGGTATGAGACAGACTATCACGGTTAGCCTAACTGAGGAGATCAGAGAGGAACTGGATAAGGTCGCTCGTCGAGAAGGCGTATCGCGAAGCGATCTAATCAGGGAATCGTTGCGAGACTTTCTCTTCGTCAGGAATTTTCGACGACTTCGTGAACGGCTGATGGCCAAGGCTCAAGCACAAGGCGTGTATACGGATCAAGATGTGTTCGATCGAGTGTCATGAGGGTGGTGCTCGATACGAATGTCCTCGTTGCGGCTTTGATCTCTCATGGAACCTGTCCTGAAGTGCTGGAATACTGCATCCACCAGCATCAGATCGTGGCGTCACCATTTCTGCTTGTTGAGGCGAACGGTGGCCAATAAATTCGGATATAGCCAGCGCTAAGCGAACGAGGCTGAAAGACTGTTACGATCAAGAATGACCGTTGTCAGTCCCACCCCTCTCGATGTTCCCGCCTGCCGTGATTCGGACGATGATATCATCCTCGGCACAGCCTTAGCGGGTGTTTGCCGCTGCATCGTGACGGGTGACAAGGACCTCCTTCTTCTTGAACGGTATCATGGGGTTGACATCATCTCCCCCAATGCTTTCTGGCAATATGAAGATGGGAAGTAACGATTCTTTCTGGCGGGGAGTAGATCGTATGCTTACCGATAGAGGCCCTTTTGAGAATCTAGGTAGACGGCTTCTACGAACCCGTGTGCCGCCCGGTACACGATTCGTAAAGACCCTACGCGATGGCACCTGAGTCCTTCGAACTCGCCCTTGAGCTTCCGCCCGAGAAATGGATCGGCGGCTATTTCACGGATGGCTTCTTTGAGGTATTCTCTCGCCCGCGGATCAATGGCCTGAAGCGTCTTCCCAACCCGCTCAGAGAAGTTAACGCTTCTTACGCTTGCCATGCAGCGGTTCTCCGAACACGTCGACAAACGATCGAGTGCGACCGGCTTTGAGATCGGAAAGGCCTTCCCGGATACGCCCCACCGCCTCACGATGAGAAACGAGCTCGAGCGTTTCTATCCAGCTTTCATACTCATCGATTCCCATGAGCACCGCCGCCGGCTTGCCCTTCCGAGTGATGATGATCCGGTCCATGAGCTTGCGGATGCGGCTCACGAGAAGGGGGAGCGTTTGCCTGACTTCGGAGACGGGAATGGTTTTGGTCATGACGTCTCGTTTATAGGGAAGATAATGTAGGCAAGCCTCGTACCTTCCTAGGTAATGACTGCGACAGAAAAATGTACGACGGAAAAAATCGAAAAAATGGGGATGTTAGAGATGGATCTTCGATCAACCGTGAGGAGATGGGGAGTCACGGGTTATCTCAAAAGATACGGGCTGTATCTAATTGGTTCTCAAAAAAGATACGCATAGAAGGTTCATTGCCATTGGTGCGGAGACCAAGCAGAGAGGAAGAGAAAAAAAATAGCCGAATACTAGGGCCGAATGGTCAGAGTCATTTTTGAGAGGTCGCGCGCATTATTCCGTGAAAAATTACTCCTCTATGGCGCGGTGACGGAAGATTAAAAAAAAAGATGAGCGTCATTCTTGTACAGAGGATGGGACGTACAGTCGACTGTACAAGTCAATTTTTTTTGGCGCTGCCGCCTGCTGGTACGAGGTTTGCTCACTCGCTCGTCGCAACCGACGCGCATCCGGTCCGAAATAGATTGAGCCGTCGATAGAAACCGCGAGACCGGCCGCCTCTTCACAAACACCACAGATTGGCGGTCAGAAGAAGTGCCCCGGCACAGGGTGAACTTCTATGCATCGCGTCCTTACCGTATATAGTCTGGGGTATCCCCATCATCCTTCAAGTCTCGTGGTTGCGCAATTGCTGTCTATTCTTCACCTGCGCAGTAGCCACTGTGCTTCTCTGCAGGATTCTCTCGACAATGGTTTTTAAAGATTTGGAGAGGCAGCACCGACGCCACTTCTATGAACGGCTTTTGTGAGGAACAGAATGACCTTATTTCATTTGCAGCGAAGCTTGATCTCAGTGCGTGCGGTCGTCTTACCGGCAATGCTTGTGTTACTAGCGGGAGCCTCAGAAGTTTCAAACGCGCTTACCACGAATGAGCACCATACTCCGGTATTGCTCCATCAGACACAGACCGCCGTGCAGTTTGATGACAGAAGCATGGCCATCACCTTCGGTCCAGTAGATCTTCCGGTCGCGCATCAAGGTGATCTCGCCGCTTCTCTTCCCAAGCATATTTTCGAGCTTCCCCATGACGTGGTTTTCATAGGGTTTCAAGCGTCGATTTTTTCAGAAGATGGCAGCGCCCTGCCTAGGTACTATCTACATCATCTGTTGCTCATCAATACTGAACGTGAAAGTCTAACTTGTCCTGGCGAACTCTATTTCCTGGCGGGGGCAGGACAGGAGATGACAGACGCGAGATTTCCGCAAGGTTATGGACTGAAGCTGAAGAAGGGAACGAGGCTGATGGCTATCGCGGCCTTCTATCATGATGTCCCGAAGTCCAAAGGCGTCATGGCTTCGTTAAGAATGGAAATCGCTCCACGCGGAGCATCGGTAAAGGAATTAGAAGCATATCATATCGGCATTAATGTCGGCTGTTATACAAAGCTGGCGCAGCGGGCTGACGATGAAGCTGATGAAGGCATCCAGCTTCCATCGGGTTTGTTAGTGAGAACCGGGGTCCTTAGATTCCGTACGGATGCCTGTGTCAAGTTTGCCTATCCACACGGCCATGATCAGCTGGTTCTGATGACTCTGGAAAACCAAACTATGGGCCAGACACTTCTAAGGACCGTCCCTAACATAACGACAGATGGTTTGCTGATCGGGTTTTCACCGGAACACGTGTACACCGACCGCCTCGGGTTTTCCGTCAACACACAGGATGCCTATCAAATGACCATGGTGTATCATCGGCCGCTGCATGATGATCTGCAGCGGTACGGCATGGCGAATTATGTACTGTACTTTTCACCAGGCCCCTGCCTCCCCGAGTCAGACCCAGATCAAGAAAACAAGCAGGACCATTTCTTAATAAAGGTCCGAGAG
>JBOHOS010000265.1:0-1683 GCA_050731295.1 Nitrospiraceae bacterium
ATGAGTATCATGCGCTCCGCATTCGTCTTCATGTTCGTGAATCTCGGCAGGCGAGCTCCCGCTATGGGACGCCTCTGACGGACCGGCTCATGATCTCCGAACACCGAAGCTTCCATGAGGGTGCACGTGGAAATTTCTAGAGGAGTGATAAGAATGGACTTGGCCACGAAGGAAGCGTTGACGGATCGTCGACTGTTTTCATTCTTGATGTTGGCCGGCTGCAGTTGGACCACATTCTTTGCGCTGTGCTACCACGGGTACGAAGGGGCCTGGTATCGCCTTCACGATGTCATGGCGTTCTCGCCCAATCCTCCATTTCAGCATCGAGTGCTGGTGGTTTGGCTCGCCAACTTGATCAAGACGATCGTGCCTACGTTAAGCGATCTGGCGTGCTATTGGCTCTCCCAAATCCCGCCGGTCGTCTTGGCAATGTATGTCATAAAAAAGTGGGCTGAGTTCTATATTGAAACCCAGTGGGCCTTTCTCGCGCAATTATTGCTGGTTGCCATGCTGATTCCGACGTTTCGCTATTACACGTTTTACGATGTGGCCATCGTGTTTTTCTATACGATCTGTTTGCTCAATCTCATGAAACGTCGGTTTGGGCTCTATCTTGTGTTCTTCGCGATCGGGACGTTGAACCACGAGGTCATGCTGTTGTTGATTCCGCTTTTTGTCGTGATCTATTTTGACAGCGACCTGCCGTGGTCCCGATTTCTCAGCCTGATTCTTCTCCAGCTTACCGTGTATGCGATGGTTCGTGCCGCGCTGTTTTATTTTCTGCCTGCCCCCGCGGCATGGCAGTCGGGGAAACTATGGCTGAACCTGCAACTCCTGCTCAGTCTCTCTCGGCCGGTGGCGGATGTCTTTCTGACGCTCATCTTTTGGTATGTGCTGGCTATGATCGGCATGAAATATGCCCCGAGTTCATTGAACCGATGTGTGATCCTCCTCCCCCTATTACTGGTCATGGTCGTGGCTGTCGGTCAGTTGAACGAGGCGAGACACTTCGATCCGTTTATTCCGATAGCGATCGCGCTGATCTTGAACCTCGCCAAGAGCTTCCGGATCACGAGATCCGAAGGAGAAACCCAGGAGCAGGGGTTGGTCATCCACTGAAACTTCACTCATCATCGTTGCTCCGCCTGCAGTGATGCAAGAAGCCCTATCGGTCTTTTGAGCAAGACGCGGCATTGCGCCGGCTTCTGCGATTGAGTATCATCTCGCCATGTCGATCGGAGCGAACATACAGGCGTGGCGCCTGGCGCGCGGGCGATCGCTCACAGCGCTGTCGGAGAAAATGGGACTGGGGGCGTCCTCTCTCGAAGCCATCGAAGCGGGGGAGGTGGATCCATCGGCTTCAACGTTGACTGCCCTGGCCTCCGCCTTCGGTATTCCGCCTTCCTGGCTGTATGGAGACCCCAAGCAACTCGATCTCCTGTTTCACGACCCCGATGGTGATGCGTCGGAATCCTCACCCATGGATTCTGTCGATCCTGTGACTGAACGGATCTTGCTCGGCTCCCGGCAGGCGCGGGAACTCTACGTGCTCTTGACAGCGCTTATCCAAAGCGATGATCCGAAGCTCCTGAGGGCCGCAGAAGTCAACCTCCGCAGTCTTGTGAAGCAGTCCAAGCAAGCCACTGTTCCCTGGCAATCACGGCCGCCCGGCCATTTCGAACC
>JBOHOS010000266.1:0-6693 GCA_050731295.1 Nitrospiraceae bacterium
GCCACCGGCTGAGCCAGTTCGGCGAGCGCGGCACCGATGTGGATGTGGTGCTCGACCTGATGATTCACGATCTGGACATGGTGCTGTCGTTTCAGCCGGGGCAGGTCGAAGAGGTGCGCGCCGCGGGCGTGTCGGTTCTGTCGCCGACGATTGATATCGCCAATGCGCGCATTGCGTTCAGTGGAGGCTGCGTGGCGAATGTCACGGCCAGCCGCGTCTCGACCACGCGGATGCGCAAGCTGCGGCTGTTTCAACGAGATGCGTATATTTCCGTGGACTACCAAGCGCGACAGGGCGCCATTTTTCGTCGCCGGGCAGGCCGGGGGGCGCGTCTGGAGATCGAGATGCAGCCGGTTCAGACGGTCGATGAAGAACCGCTCAAGCTCGAGCTGGAGGCGTTCCTTCATGCCGCCGCCACGGGAACTCCGCCTCTGGTCACCGGAGAGGACGGGGCGGCGGCGCTGGATCTCGCCCACCGCGTGTTGGAAGCGATCGAGACGTTTGTCCGGCGGCACACCGAAGGGAGCGAACAGCTAGAAGCCAACAGCGAATAGCACAGATCTCGAGATTCTTCTTTCAGCTATTCGCTGTGGGGCTGTCGGCTATTCGCTATGAAACCATGCCGCGAATCCTGCTCGTGACCGGCGAAGCTTCCGGAGATCTGCATGGGGCGAATCTCGCTCGGGAGTTGATGGCCATCCGGCCGGACGCTGAATTGGTCGGCGTCGGCGGGCCGAAGATGCAAGCGGCCGGAATCCCCCTGCTCCCCGGCATCCAGCGGCTGGATGTGATGGGACTCCCCGGCCCGGCGCAGCTTCGCACCGCGGCGCATAACTATCGGGCCATCACACGTTTCCTGCACGACCAGTCCCTTGACGCCGCCGTCTTCATCGATCATCCTGGGTTGAATCTGCGGCTCGCACGGGTGGCCAAACGGGAAGGACATCGCGTCATTTATTACATCGCGCCGCAAGTCTGGGCCTGGAGACCGGGGCGCATGCGTGTGATCGCCCGTGTCGTCGATCGCATGATCGTGATCCTGCCGTTTGAAGAGGCGCTGTTCCGGCGAGGGGGGGTGGCCTGCGACTTTGTCGGCCATCCACTGTTGGATGCGGTGGCGCCCTCTTATGACCGTCCCGGCCTCAGAAAGCGCTACGGGTTTCAGGAGGACGGTCTCGTGGTGGGACTTTTGCCGGGAAGTCGTGAGCGGGAGGTTCGATCCTTGCTGACGATCATGCTGGACGCCACGGCGCGATTGACCCGTCTATACCCGGGGTTACAGCCGGTCGTCGCCCAGGCGGCTTCGATCAAGGACGGCTTCATTGAAGATCTGACGGCTGGAAGCGCCGTGACGCCGCGCATCATCAAAGATCAGCCGAACGAAGTGATGGCCGTCTCCGACGTGCTGCTCGTCGCCTCTGGAACGGCGACCTTGCAGGCCGCGGTCATCGGCACCCCCATGGTGCTTGCCTATCGGACCAACTGGTTGACCTACTGGATCGCCCGGTCGTTGATCACCATCAAGTGCATTGGGCTCGTCAATATCGTGGCGGGGCGTCCGATCGTGCCGGAGGTCATCCAGCATGAGGTCACCCCTGAGCGGTTGACGGAAGAGGCGGCCCGCCTCTTGGGAGACCAAGCGGCCAACCGGCAGATGCGCGACGCCCTGCGCGCCGTGCGGGAGTCGCTCGGCGATCCCGGCGCGTCGAGACGAGCCGCGGCGCTTGTGCTGGCGGAGTGCCGGACATGACGCTGTTTCTCCGGCTGCTTCGCTATCTCTGGCGCTATCGGTTTCGTCTCGCGGCCGCGTTCGGCTGTTCCGCCTTGGTGGCGGGGTTGACCGGCGCGTATGCATGGCTCGTCAGGCCCGTGCTGGACGGGATCTTTATCAGCAAGGACGAACGGCTCCTGGTCCTGCTGCCGATCGCGATTCTGGCGGTGGCGACGCTGAAGGGGGCGTTCAGTTACGGGCAGAATTACCTGATGAATTATGTCGGCAATCACGTCATCACCGACATCCGCCAGGAGCTGTATCTCCAACTCATGCGGCTGCCGGTCCGATTTCACGACGCCAACACATCCGGCCGCCTGGTGTCGCGGGTGATCAACGATGTCAATCTCATGGCGAACGCGGTCGCCGGCGTCTTGAAAGACCTGTTCCAGCAAGGCTTGACCTTTCTGGCGATGGTCGGCGTCATTTTTTATCAAAGTTGGAAGCTGGCGGCGGTCTCGGCCATCGTCGTGCCGCTCTCCTTCTATACGATGGTGCAGATGGGGCAGCGCCTCAGGAACTTGGCAACGCGCGGACAGGAAAAAATCGGCGACATGGCGTCCGCATTGCAAGAGTCGCTGGCCGGCATCCGCATCGTCAAGGCCTTTGGCCGCGAGGAAGCCGAGGGCGTCCGGTTTCGACACAGCAACCATGCCTTTCTGGGCGCAACGATGAAGTCCATCCAGGTCTCTTCTCTGGCCTCTTCTCATATGGAAGTGATCGGGGTGCTCGGCGTGGCCGCGATTATCTGGTACGGCGGCTGGCTGGTGATCCAAGGCGTGATGACGCCGGGCGCGTTTTTTTCGTTCCTCGCGGCGATGTTCATGGCCTATACGCCGATCCGTCGACTCGCGGGGGCCAACAATACGATCCAGCAGGCCCTGTCGGCGGCCGAGCGAGTCTTTGCCATTCTGGACATGGAGAACGAGCAGAAGCGGAGCGAAGGGCTGAAAAAACTGCCCCCGCTCACCCAGTCACTGGAGTTTCGCGGACTGAGCTTTCAATACGAGGGCAGCGACCTGCCGGCGCTCAACGGTATCGATCTGTCGGTGCGGGCCGGGGAGATGGTCGCGCTGGTCGGCAGCAGCGGCAGCGGCAAAACCACGTTGGTCGGTCTCGTGCCGCGATTTTACGATCCGACTGAGGGCGTGATCCTGATCGATGGGCAGGCGATTGACGAGTGCACGCTTCGATCGTTGCGGGCGCAGATCGGCATCGTCTCGCAAGAAACCGTGTTGTTCGATGATACCGTGAAACACAACATCGCCTATGGCCGGCCGGAGGCGACCAATGCTCAGATTGACGAGGCGGCCAAGGCCGCGTATGCGCATGAATTCATCATGCGCCTTCCCGAGGGCTTCGAGACACGGATCGGCGAGAACGGCGTGAAGCTATCGGGCGGCGAGCGCCAGCGGCTGGCCATTGCGCGCGCCATTCTGCGGGACCCGCCCCTGCTCATTCTGGATGAAGCGACCTCCGCGCTCGATTCTGAGTCGGAACGCATCGTCCAGTTGGCGCTGTCCAACTTGATGAAGCACCGGACGACCCTGGTGATCGCGCACCGGCTGTCCACGGTGCAGAATGCCGACCGCATCGTGGTACTCGAGCGAGGCCGCATTGTCGAGACCGGGTCGCATGAGGAACTGCTCAGGCGCGGCGGCTTGTACAAGCGTCTCCATGCGATGCAATTCCAGACGGAGGACCTGCAACGTTGATCGTGAGACGTTCATCGAGCACGCCGAAGGAGATCCGCGTGATTCGCATGTTCATCTGACGAAGCACGGTCATGCGTAACGAGATGTCCA
The DNA here is from genome assembly GCA_050731295.1 of Nitrospiraceae bacterium. Taxonomy (GTDB): domain Bacteria; phylum Nitrospirota; class Nitrospiria; order Nitrospirales; family Nitrospiraceae; genus JBOHOS01. The sequence continues at coordinate 3,577 of JBOHOS010000266.1, forward strand.
ATTGGCTCACATTGACGGTGCTCCCGCGGCTCGGCGCCGGGGTGATTCGCTTCCTTGGGATGTCGATGCGCATCCGGATCGAAGGCGTCGAGCCGGTGGACGAGCTTCACCGCCAAGGCACGCCGATCATTTTTGCATTCTGGCATAGCCGCCAACTTATGATGCCGCTGGCGTATCGTGGGCGTGGCGCGCACGTGCTGATCAGCCAGCATCGAGACGGGGAAATCATCCATCGCATTATAGGCCGATTCAGACTTCAATCCGTCAGAGGGTCCACCACGCGGGGAGGGGGGACGGCATTCCGCCGCCTCATCGAACTCGGCCTCGCGGGCCGGGATCTCGTCGTGACGCCGGACGGGCCCAAGGGGCCTCCCCAGGTGGCGAAGGAGGGCGTCATTCGTTTGGCCAAGGCCACCGGTCTTCCCATTGTGCCGGTCACCTTTGCCTGCTCAAAAAAAAAATCTTTGCGAGCTGGGATCGCTTTCAGGTCCCCTATCCGTTCGGGCGAGGGCTGTATCGGTGCGGCCTCCCGATGTCGGTCTCGCCGGACGCGACGGATGCTGATGTCGAAGCAAAACGTGTCGAGCTGGAGTCGGCGCTCAACCGGATCACGGCTGAGGCCGATGAAGCAGTCAATAAATAGCGATCAGCGGTCGGCTTTCAGCATTCAGCTTCCTGGGGACGTGCGCTGACGGCGGACAGTTGAGAGCTTCCCTTATGTGGTACGTCCTCTATAACGTGCTTCTCGTCTTGGCCGCTCCGGTTATTCTTGTCATCCTGTTGGCGAAACAGCGGTGTCGGCGCGGCCTGCCGCAGCGGCTGGGGTTTTTCCCTGCCGAGGAGGGAGACGAGACACGCTCCAGGCTGCCGGTTATCTGGGTACACGCCGTATCGTTAGGAGAGGTGGTGGCCGCCGTCCCGCTCGTCCGTGCGCTTCAGGCCCGCGAGCCTGGGTATCGGATCATCGTCACGACCGTCACCGAGACGGGCCGCGAAGCCGTCGAGCAGCGCCTCGCCGGAGTGGCGGAGCATCGTTACGCGCCGTTGGATTTTCCGTGGGTCGTCTCCAAGGCGCTCGATCGACTTCACCCCGTCCTGTATTTGTTTGTAGAGACCGAAATCTGGCCGAACCTCCTGCGCGCGCTGTCGAGGCGCGGCGTGTCGTCGCTTCTGGTGAACGGCCGCCTGTCATCCGGTTCGTTCCGCGGCTATCGGCTATCCCGTCCGTTGATCGGCCAGGCTCTTCGGACCATCGCCTATTGCCTGATGCAGTCGGATCGTGACGCGTCCAGGATTCGAGCGCTGGGCGCCGCGCCCGAACGCGTGCTGCGAACCGGCAACATTAAGTTCGATCAACCCGACCTTCAGCCGGACGGCGAGACGTTGTCGAGGCAGATGATTCTTTCCAGGGATGAAGAGCTGATCGTCGCCGGCAGTACTCATCCGGGCGAAGAAGAGCACATCATCGCGTGCTACAAACGGTTGCGGCGCGAGTTTCCCAGGCTGGTGCTCTTGCTGGCGCCACGACATATCGAACGCGCCGTACAGGTCGAATCGGCCATCAAGGCGCGCGGGCTGCGAGCGGTCCGCCGGAGCGCGTTGAATGCGAACCTTCACGGCGCCGGCGCCGCGAACGGGCGCAGCGAGCCACGCGTCGTGATCCTCGATACGCGCGGCGAACTGGCGGCGGTGTATCGCCATGCGGTGTTGTCGTTTGTGGGCGGCACCTTGGTTCCGATCGGCGGCCACAATCTCCTTGAGCCGGCTCTTTGGGGCATTCCGGTGTTTTTCGGTCCCCATACCGATCATTGTTTCGAGGTCGCTGAACTCCTTCTGCACGCGGGCGGAGGGAGTCGCGTGGAAGGGTCCGAGGAATTAGGCGAGAGCATGTCGGCGTTGCTCCGCGACCGTCTCGCTCTTCAGCGCATGGGACAGGCGGCTCGGGGGGTGGTCTTGGATAACCGCGGCGCCCTCGATCAGACCGTCGAGGTCATTCGCACGGTCCTCCGCAAGACCGTGCCCTCGATAACGGAACAGGGACGTGACGGTCGCACCGAGCGGACCGCCGGCAGCACGATTGATTCATTGGTCCACTGATGTCTGTTCACGAATGGGTGGGCCGGCTGGAATAAGATGGATGCGACCGCTGCTTCAAGTACTGGCGCTTCCCTATGGTCTGGTGGTCCGGGCCCGCAACCTGCTCTATGACCGGGGCTGGAAGCGAATCCACAGGCTTCCGTGCCGGGTCGTGAGCGTCGGGAACATGACGGTCGGCGGAACCGGAAAAACGCCGGTGGTCATCTGGATCGTGGACTACTTGTTGTCGCGCGGTCTGCGGGTCGGGGTGCTCAGCCGAGGTTATCGCCGGAAAGGGCCGTCGCCGCACCTATTGGTCTCGGACGGACGGGCGCTCTTGGCCGGCGCGACGGAGGCGGGTGACGAGCCCTTTTTGATTGCGTCCCGCTGTCGCGATGCTGTGGTCGCGGTCGGCGCCGATCGATCTCGAGTCGGGCGATGGATGCTGAACCAGTTTCCTCTCGATTACCTGGTCCTGGACGACGGCTTCCAGCATCGGGCCGTGCATCGCGACGTGGATGTACTGCTGGTCGACGCCTCCGATCCACACGGCCTTCGCGCGCTCCTGCCGGCCGGTTGCCTGCGAGAGCCGTTGTCGGCCGTGCGCCGGGCCTCATCGGTCCTCCTGACCCGAGCCGATCCTGATCGTGATCTGGCGGCAGTCCGCGCGCTTCTCAGCGCAGCGGGAGGAGCCGAGACAGAACCGGTCCTGGTACGGTTTGACGTCGAGGGGTATGTCGATTTGGCGGGCGGAGCCTTTCATGGTTTGGAGGACGCGGTTGATCGACGGGCGCTGATCTTCAGCGGGGTGGGCAATTCCGCTTCATTTCGACGCCTGGTTACGAATCATGGCGTCAAGGTCGCAGAGGAACTTGTCTTTCCCGACCATCATGCCTACACAAAGGTAGATTGGGAACGGGTGCGGGAGCAAGCCAGGCGATGCGGCGCCGATGTGCTGCTCACCACTGAAAAGGATGCCGTCAAGATCGTCTCGCTCATGCGGCCGGAGGAAACCGTGTGGGCGGCGCGGCTGCGCACGGA